>VSOK01000042.1 GCA_009774765.1 Bacteroidales bacterium | reverse complement strand
CGAAGACATTGAAGATGTTCGGAAGTCCGTTTTCCTGGATGGGACCGCCGTAGCGGAGCTCGTCCGTCTTGATGTTGTTGATGGAGGCTCCGAGGTTGACCACGAGGCTGTACTTGTCGGCGAAGGTCTTGTCGATGTTCAGCATCACGTCGGCGTATGTCTGTGTGTCGTATGTGCGTGCCTCGGTATAGTGACCGTTGTTTCCTCCTTCGGTGATGGTGCTGTTGGACGATGCGTATAGTTTCTGCGTGTAGAGCGAGTTGGAGTTGTCTATACGTACTCGTCCGGCTATGCTCATCCAGTCAAGTATCTCATAGCTTGCGCTCAGGGATAGCATATAACGCTTCTTGTCGGTGTTGCGCAGATTGCGGTAGTTGATCCAGTAAGGGTTCTGCATACGGAGATCTCCCTCAAGTTCGGTCCCCCAGAACTGTTCCATCAGCTTGGAAGCTGGATTGTAGCGTTCAAAGCTCCTGTATGCATCGAAATTGTTTCCTCTCGGGAACAGATATGCCGGAACAAGAGGGTTGGAGTATACTCCCTGGTTGGTCATATTCTGGTCCTTCTGGATTATATAGCTCGCTGAGGCGTCTATTTTCAGTTTGTCTTTGAGAAAATAGGATGTGTTGCGGAAAGTGAAGTTGTATCGGTCGTATTTGTTGTTGGGTATGATACCGTCCGAGTTCACGGAGGCGACAGAGAAATATGTCTGGTTCCTGTCAGTTCCTCCGCTGACGGAGAATGCGTTGGTGTACGTGTGACCTGTCTCGAAGTAGTCCTTCGGGGTATAGTTATAGCGTGAACTTTCTGGAAGGTAGGCTCCCCAGCTGTAAATCCCGCTTGCGCCTGCTTTACCGTTAAGCCCCGTGCCGTAGCTGTTCTGGAACTCGGGAAGCACGAAAGGGGACAGGAATTCGGTGTTGCTGGAGAAAGACACTTTCAGTTTGCCGGACTCTCCAGCCTTTGTCGTGATCATGATGGCTCCGTTTGCGGCCTCCGAACCGTAGAGCGCGGCGGCTGCGGCACCTGTGAGGACCGAGATGGACTTGATGTCTTCCGGGTTCAGGTCGGCGATGGACTCGGTCGAGCCTTTGGAGTCAAATTCGGTTCCTCCGCCTCCTCCGAAGTTGTACATCGGGATGCCGTCTATGACATATAGGGCATTGGAGGATTGTGAGATGGACTTGTTACCGCGGAGGACGACCTTGGAGGCTCCTCCGACTCCTGACGACGAGGCGTTGATTGCCACGCCGGCTACCTTTCCCGCAAGGGAATTGACGAAGTTGGCGTTCTTGACGTCTGTAATTGCATCTGCCTTTACCTCCTGTACATTATAGCTTAGGGCTTTCTGGTCACGGCGGATACCGAGGGCGGTGACAACTGTGCCTTCAAGGGCGACGCTCTCTTCCTGAATTACAATGTCAAATACGGTACGGGTGCCTGCCTTGATGGTAAGGGGCTGATAGCCGAGGCAGTTTATTTCCATATCGCTGTCCTTCCCGTTGAGTGTGAGTGTAAATTTACCGTCAAGGTCGGTCATTGTGCCGTTATTGGTGCCTCTTTCCATAACGGCAGCACCGGGGACCGGTTCGCCATACTGATCCCGGACTGTACCGGAGACTGAAACCGGATCAGGTTTTGGATTGTTGGAGAGATAGATGTAAGTGTCTTCGATCTTGTAGCTTACCCCTATCGGAGTGAAAAGGGCTTTGCAGGTCTGTTCGATGGTAGCATTCGTGACATCTATGCTTACAATCTGCTCAAGATTGACGCCTTTGTTCAGAAAAAGATACGCAGCCTGCTCTTTGATGTTGTCTATTGCCGTTTCCAGCGTGACATTGTCAAGCTTTAGTGTTATTCTTATATTGTCCTGCGGTCTGGCATAAATGTTGACCGTAAAGAAAGGTATCAGAATAACAAAGAGCAATCTGCATAGTTTTGCAGAATACTTTGATTTTTTATTCATATTTTTGTGAAATAATTGGTAATAAGTCTGTGGTGTATATTTCCGGCTTGTTGCTGTGCCTATGAATGTTGGCGCATTCATAGGCTTTTTTTAGCCTGATGTGGTTATCGTGTTTTGGTTATGTCTTCATAATGCTCGTTTATTTGATGATTATGCTGCCGGTCCGTCTGTCCTTCACATAAGTGAAATCGGCACCTTTCTGTATGACCTTCAAGGCTGACTCCAGACCTTCGTTTATCCATAGTTCTCCGCTGGTATATTCAAGTTCAGGAATGTCTTTGCAATCTATTATGATGTTGGTTCCGAAGGCTAATTCAAGCTTTTTCATAAGTTCCGTGAAAGTAAGGCCGCTTATATCAAGTATGCCTTTTGTCCATCTGATACCGGCTTTTGAAGATTTGTTTTCAAGGGCAAGCTTTCCGTCAATAAGCCTTACCGTCTGGTCGGGATGCATAAATATCTCTCTGCCCGGGTTCAGTTTGCTTGTCAGTTTGACTGATCCTTCAATGAGCGTTGTGGAAAACATTTTGTTTTCTTCATCAGCATTTACATTGAATTCTGTGCCCAAGACCTCGATGTCCGATGCGAATGTTCTTACTATGAACGGCTGCTCTGGATTATTGGCTACATCAAAATAAGCCTCTCCGTCAAGCCTTACTTCGCGGATGTCTTTGGCGAATGCCATAGGGTATTGCAGTCTGGCTCCTGAGTTGAGCTTGATGACTGTACCGTCACTCAGAGTATAGTCCATACTTTTGCCGGCAGGTACGTAAATCGTGTTCATCGTATTGGCAAGCCTGTTCTCATACCTGTAGTCTGTAATATATGAAGAACAGAAGAAGATGGCTGCAGCCGCAGCTATTCCGGATATGGCGCGAAGGGTTGTTCTGAGAATATTTTTCTTCCGGACGACATTTTCCGGTATTGCCGGATGTCCCTCGATCATTCCGATCGGAGCTGTCATCAGGAAGGCTTCATACAGATCTCTGGCGTTGCTGTATATTTCCTTGTGTTCCTGGCTTTCTCTCAACCAACCGTCTATCAGATTTTCCTCATCTTCTGTGGCTGCATTGTTGAAGAATCTGAATAGAAGTTCAGAGTCAACTGTATTATTGTGTGTTTTTTTATTGTCCATCTGCAGTAAAATTTACCGGTCTGTCCGATGAATAAATCGGCTTTCAATAATAAGACACATTTTCATCAGAAATTAGTCAAACTTTTTTCACTTTTTGTCTGTTTCATACGGCCGGAAGGGGAAATGGGGTTGCCGATTTTTGAATGAAATCTGTAATTGTATGATTTTGAACTGCCTATGGGAATATTGATAAAAAGATTTTTAATGTTCACCTATTTCACTAATTTTGTCTTGCGAAACAGCTGTAATCATCATTAATGAGCAAAACTGAGAAGCATATAATTTCTGTATTTGAAATAATTACCCTGCAGGAGGAGAAGATGCGTTATATAGTTTTGGCATATAGTTATGTCCGGGACTATTCCACGGCTGAAGAAATATTTCAAGAATGCATTCTCAACCTGATGGAGACCCGGGAAAAGCACAGCGTATCGAATATAAAAGCGTTCTTTGCATCTGTAATCAAGAACAGATGTCTCAATTATATGGAGAGGGAGCGTATGGGAGGCCGGTTTGGAAAGGGAGCCGCGAGGAAAGAGTGGGTAGATGTGGACATTGCCAGGCTTTCTGCTGCCGGTAGCGAAGAGACAGCCTGCAATATAGATTTTCCAAAATTGATAGGGAACTGCAGGAAAAGACTGCCTGAACTTACTTTTGACATTTTTATGGCAAAGCGTATGGACCGGATGTCCTATGATGAAATCAGTAAGGCCTTTATGGTTTCCAAAGCAAAAATCAACGCTGAAATCAAAAAAGCCCTCAAAGTCTTCAAAGAAGAATTCAAGGACTATAAAGTGTTTGGCATATCCGCACTTGTTTTACATATTCTGAATATGCTTTAGTGCCTCTCTTTGACCACAGTCTCGGTCGGGAATACTTCTTCTTGGGTCTTTTTGACAAGCAGGCCGTCCTCAAAATAGAAAAAAGTATTGAGCCGCTCTCCGTACACCATTATTTCCTTGTATTGCAACACTTCGATTTTTTCCCGTTTTCATAATAAAGATTCTCTGCGTAGGGACGCCCGTATTTTTCTATCAGGGCTTCAATCGTCATGCCGGAGGATATGTCGTCATTCGAATATTGGGTGTAATATTTCAGTTGTATGCCACAGCCTGTAATCAGCTGTAGGATCAGAATCAATATGAGCAGACTGTTTTTCATGATATTTTTTTATTTTAGCTGGTACAAATTTATGATTAAGCAACGAAATAATCACTATTGTTTTCCGACTTCCTTCTATCAAAAGGTTAATATAAAGATTGTAGATTGCTTGTTTCTTCGGTTGTTTATTGTATAATGAGGGAATGACATAGAAAGAATTCTTATTTGTTGCTCCTGATGATTTCAAGAAGTTTATCCAACATAGCATCCTTTCCTGTCATATAGTTTTTCGCCACATATGGGATATGAATATCCGGCACAAGGACGCCGTCAACCGCTTTAGTGTATTCATCATATTCAACTATTGATATGCCGGATTCACGAAAAAGTGCAGGCATCTCATTGTTCGGGAATTTCCTTGCAGATCTTACGGTTTCACCATATTTCAGCGCATTGTGAAGCAATGGTTCTCCGACAATGACCGCAGCATTGTTATATTGCAGGATATTGCAGAAAGATGCTGCAATTGAGCCTGTAGAGATGTCCATCAGAACATAATACTTCATTCCGGACATATATTTGGATTTGTCCAATACTATATTGCTGCAGTATTCCTCTTTAGACATTTCAGACACAACACCATTCAATTTGATTTTTTGATTTTTCATATATGGTATAGAATCTTTTTGTATAAAGAGAGACAACAGTTCGTCAAATCTATCTCCATTGCCACCAGGATTTCCTCTCAAATCCAAAATCACATTTTCAATCCCATTTTTTTGAAAGCCGAGCAATGCACTTGCAACCAACCGTATGATACGCGAATTATCAGGAAAGAAACGAGGTATTGAGATGTAGCCAACTTTTGTGTCAGAATATGTAAATATGTTTTTTTCTGTGCATTCTGCTTGAGCAAGTTCAACATACAGACTATTTTTCTGAGACCCATAACCTGATGTGCTGACTTTAAGCGATTTGTTGCCTCTTATAAGATCCACATCGTAATGACTGACAAAATCCTGAGCAAAATAATTCCTCAGTAAAATATCCGGGTTTGTTCTTCTGTCTGTATAGTTATATTTCAAAAGTTCCGATATTGGGATTCCATTAATGGACTTGACCATATCTCCTTTTTGGAATTGGCTGTCAAGTGATGTCCATACGATCAAAGTGTCGTTTATATTAAGAACATTGAACGGGAGTACGCTCACATTATTTTTCAACGCTTTCTTTTGTTTTGCAGCACTGCCATAAACAGTAGATAATACATTATAGTTGGAAACTCTATAATGAGGGTCAACGTATCTCAACCAATCAAAATATGGTTTGTATATCCTGAAGATATCAGAAGTCATCAATGAGTCTTTTCCTATGGTGCCGCTTATCTGATTGATTTCATAGAGAAGGGAATCCCTGACATCATCTGTCAGTTCTTGACTCAGGCCGATATGCTCCGGTATATCATAGAGGCAAGTCCATTTTTCCGGTCTTGCGACATATACGTCACCGGCAAGAACACTTAACCCTTTAATGCCATTATAGCGTATCTCATTATCCCCGGCAAATACATCGTGGAATATGGAAAACAGCCCGGCAAATAATAGTATTGCATTGATTTTCATATTAAAGTTCCTATTCTTTAAAGGCTTTTCGGATGCCGCCTATAACATTACTTTTACCACTGATTATTTTAAGAAGTTCGTCCAACATAGCATCCTTTCCCGTCATATAATCTTTCGCCACGTATGGGATATGAATATCCGGCATAAGGACACCGTCAACGGCCTTGGTGTATTCGCTGATTTCGACTGTGGAGACATTGGAATCCTGCAGCCAAGCATTCATCTTTGAAGAAGACTTGCCATTTGAATATCCGTTTAAATCATAAAATATTAAAGTGTTTTCAAGTATCTCACCATATTTCAAAGCATTTTTCAACAAAGGTTCTCCGACAAGAAAAGCTACATCATTATATTGCAGGACATTGCATATAGATGCAGCAACGGAGCCCGTACCCTTATCCATCAGGACGTAATAGTCAATATCATCTATATACAATTCGCTATTCAATTGAATTTCCTTTACTATTCTATCCTCCGGAACATTCACTAAATTTCCGAGCATCTTACCTGAAATAAAATCATTTTCATTCAGAGTTCGTTGTGAGGCTTTAAGTTTTTGCCACTTGCAATATTTGATTGAAGGTTTATCTATTAGCATTGAGAATAAACGATCTATCTTATCCCCATATCCTCCCGGATTTCCCCGAAGATCAATTATAACACTGCGTATGCCTTGAGCCTTAAAATCAAGAATTGCCTTTCTTATTATTTTTATCAGCCTGCCGTTGTCTGGATAAAATTCCGATATCTTGATATATCCTGCATTGCTCGAGATGTAAGTTCTTATGTTGTTCTCAATTTCCAAACATTTGGCAGTCTGGTATAAAACATCCTTGTATCTGCCACCAGGAATTGTTAAAACGCTATCTTTCTTGTTTCGTGACAATCTGATTTTGTATTCTGGCGCAAAACCATAAAATCCACAATAGTTTAAAGCAATGTATGCTTCAGAATGCCTGAAGTCATAATTATATTTCAATAGTTCATCCTTATCTACTCCATTTATATCCAGTATGATATCTCCCGGAACAATATTATCGCACAAGGATCTTTCAACCATCAGAGTATCATTGATATTCAGGAGTGACACAGGCAATATCTTAGCTTTTGATGGAAATTTTCGAATTTCATCATCCAGTATTTTTCGAAAGTCCTTCCTGCTGAAATCAACCTCATAAGGTATTACAGGGATGATTGTATAATGCGGATCTTCATCTCTTAACCATTCGAAATATGGCTTCCAAATATAGAAAACATCTGCCGTACAAAGCGTGTCTCCAACTTCAGCTTTTCGATGGTTAATAATCGTCAGAAGAGAATCTTCAATCTCCTTTGTCAACAGCTTTTCGAAAGCCGGATGCTCGTAAATTTTAAACAAAGAATCCCATCCTCCGGATTTGACCCATTGCATATCAGCCAGTCTTATCGTACTGTTATCAATAGAGACGAACTTCAGATTCCGATTGTCTGCAGATAAGCACGCAAATTTTAAAAGGCCTAAGCCCAATATAATGGTTGAAATATATTTCATTTTTTTATTTTGCAAGCAGTGGCGGAAAAGAAACCGCCACTGACGAGATAACATCAAATTACACGATGTGAGAAACATCAAAATAACCTTTGACCTTACCAAATGCGTAAGATTTTGTCATTGTTATAGTCATTAGTACTTAGGGTTTACAAGTTCAATCGGTACCTTTCTTGATCTTTTCATACAAAATATACAGATATGGGCATCACCGCCTTTTACACACGACATATCCGCATTCGACAAGCGTTCGAACTTGGATGCATTGATTACATCAAACCTTTTCATTTCTTGTAAAGATTATAAATATTAAATTTCCTGATCTTTAAAGGCTTTTCGGATTCCGCCTATAACATTACTTTTACCACTGATTATTTTAAGAAGTTTATCCAGCATAGCATCCTTTCCCGTCATATAGTCTTTCGCCACGTATGGGATATGAATATCCGGCATAAGGACACCGTCAACGGCCTTGGTGTACAAGTCTGACATAGATGTGGATATTCCATCTTCATTCAAAAGTCCGTCTACTAATGCCACGAGCTTCCTGCTTCCCGTCACATCCCCGAATACATATGCATTATGCAACAATGGCTCTCCGGCTAAAACCGCACCGCCATTGTACTGAAGGACATTGCAGACAAACGCAGCAGTGGATGCCGTTCCCTCATCCATAAGAATATAGCAGCACAGGTCGCCAATGTAGTACTTGCGCTTTGGTTCTATCTTGCTGATCATATATTTTTCAGGTATATCCACAAGCTTGCCCAAATCATCGTCCGACAAAAAAGAGTAATCTTTTACAGTCAGTTCTGATACTTTTAGCTTTTCTGACTTGGATAGCATAATGGGGCCGTCTTTAATGAAAATGGAAAAGAACTCGGTCAAATAGTTTCCCATCCCTCCCGGATTGTCACGCAAATCTATTATGACGTTCTTTAGGCCTTGTTCCTTGAATTTTTTTAGACTCCTTACAAGTCTTTTGACCATAGCCTTGTTGTCCTGATAGAAATCCGCAATTCTGACATATCCGGTATTTTCTTCCTGATATATTCTCACTGTTTCTCCCTTCTCCATTGACAACAGACTTCTGGCCTGGGAATACATACCGGTGTACCCCTCTATGACAGTCTGGCTGCTATGTCCATTCCGAAGATATCCGACAGAGTATGATCTGTCCACACCATGGAAATACCGATAGTTCAATATTGTATAGAGTCCTTCGTGCCGTGTCCTGAAATTGTATTTCATAATCTCGCTGACGGGCACATCATTGATTGCCAGTATCACATCTCCAGGGCACAGCTCCGGAGCGACCGATGCTGATACGACCAGTGTATCATTTATGTTGATGACACGTACCGGCAATATGGTAGCTTCTGTAATGAGCTGTTTTTTTCTATGGACCGCCTCTTCAGTACTCATATTGACTTTTGCGGAAGCAGAAGGAACAGTCATATTTATGTAATAATGAGGATCAATATATGACAGCCATTCAAAATAAGGTTTCCATATATAGAACAAATCAGCCGTCCTCAATGTATCTCCGACTGAGATCCTCCTGTCATTTATTTCCTCCAGTAGCCGCTTGGAGACATCTGGTGTTCTGAGAATGTCAAACATCGGGTGTTCCGGTATTGAATAAAGTGTATTCCAATCCTTGTCTCTGACATATTGTACATCCATCATTTTAATTGATGCATCAATTGCCTCAAAACAGATGCTGTCACTCCGGCAGTTCATTGCAGGCAAAGTCATAATTGAGCCTGACAGTCCAAATAACAAACAGAGGGTTTGCATAAAAATGATTTTTGAGGAGGGCAGCCCTCTGAGTGAAGTGGTATTAACTGATTTTGTCATTGTATTGCAGCAAATACAAATCTTTATAAAATTCCATTGCATATTAATTTATGGATTATTATACATAAATTTCCTTCTATATCGTCTGATTCACCATAGCTCGTTGCAAATTTATTGGGAAGCAACGAAACAATCATTGTTGTTTTCCGACTTCCGTCTATCAAAAGGCGCGATGTTAAAAGAACTAAATGTTTGAATATGAGATAAATACAAAAAGTGATAGAAATATTGTTTCTATCACTTTTCTAAAATATTGGTTTACAAATAGTTATGTCTCTCTTGAATAAGAATTTTAATATAATGTTGAATATCAGTCGTTTAGCATATTCTGCATATATAAGTCTTTATATTTTGAATTTGAATTCCTGATTTTTGCCCTGATTCTGGATCTCATATTATATATGACATCAATTTCCTTTCCCAACAAAAGACTCATAACAGTAGGTGAAAACCCTACAAACCAATACTCCAAAAGCAGATAGTCATTATGCTTGAATTTCAGCTCACTGTCGTTTTTCAATTTTGAGACAATGTCATCCTTGTATTCGTTGAGAATTGCTTCAAGCAATGGCGACTCATTGTCCGCGCTCAACTTGTCAATGACAGACTCCACTTCACGGTAAACAAATGTTTGACGCTTTCCTATATTCTCGTGCTCGTAGAACTTCTCGCATATTCCTCCTATCAGCTCCAGCTTTGTTCTGTAAAGCTGTCCTATTTTTTGTGAGAATCCCGACATTTTCTGCTCATTCTGCAGGAGAAGGCGTCTGGCGTCTTCCAGCATACTCAAGCCGTTGGACATCTCATAGTTCTTCTTTTTTATGTATCTATAAAAACCGTATCCGATAATAGACACCATCAACAATAAGGATATGATTATAAGAGCGGCAATTGTCCTTGAACTTCTTGCCTTGTATTTCTCGTGCTCCAGCTGCTGCTTGATATAATCCCGCTGTGCAGCCGTTATTGAGTTGTTAAGTGCAGAATAATACAATGAGTCCTGTATTTTTATGGATTCGTAAAGAAATCCGACAGCATCCTTATAGTATCCCAAGTCTTTGGCGATATTATATTCATTCAGAGTGACTATAGCCAGCAGTGTCTTGTCTTCGCCAATGTATGGTCTGATTTCATCTATTGTCTTTTGTGCAAGATCATTATGTCCCAGCTTACTGTATGCAGTCGCCCAAGTGATCTTGTCATATAAAGACATAGGACGCTTCAGCGTATCGGCAACATAGGAATATATAGAAAGAGCCTGTCCTGGCTCAGGAGAATCCTTTAACGTAAGCAAATGCGCATAACCAAGCAGGCTTTCCAGCAATAGGGCCGTATCCCTTTTTTCTTTGGCAATCTCTATGGCTTGATTGTAATACTCTCCGCCTTTTTCAAAATTATGGATTTCTGTATATGACGAAGCAAGTTGCTTTATTGCAAAATCTGTATGCCTTGTTGCACCTGCTTCAACGAAAGCATCATATTCCAGCTGTCTGTAACGCAGCTTTTCTTGATCATTGAAAGTCAACCCGTAAATATCCGCAAGCCCACGGTAAATCAGGCCTTTATAAAATATGTCATTGATGCATTCCGCATTGTCAAGCGCATTCGTGAAAGCAACGATAGCCTGGGTGTAATTCCCTCCGTTCTGATATACTCTGCCAAGATAATAATATGCCAGCATCCTGTCCTTGGATGTCCCTTTGTCTTTATAGTATCCTACTGCAATATTGATCAGACTGTCATCAGCCGTATCTATATAGTTCTTGTCCAGGGCCATAGAGTAGAGCAATGCATATTTGGCTCTGTTCCTTTGGCTTGAAAGCTCCTTTTCCCGTATTTCCTCAAGTTCCGTCAGCGCACTGTCCGGCCTTTCAGCAAGATAGCCCTCAATGTCTCTAAACTTCCCGGCCACGCGTGTGTTGAAGTGGCACGAGGTCATCAGGGAAACCGCGATTATAAGTAAAAGCATCTTTTTCATACCGTCTCGAAACTACTGATACATAATTTGAACATTGTTTGCTGTAGGCATGCTGCCGTTCTTTTGTGCAGCAATAAAAGTATGAACTTTATTTATTTTAGCCAAGAAATATCACCTAAAAAGATATAATGTTCCATTATGTAATTGGCTATATCTGTGGGGCAGATACAATCAGCCATATAATAAAACGGAATAGAGTTCTATCTCAGACCTGACTCTGTACAGATTCTCTTTGTACACTGATAGTGAATCTGTACTATGCTTATATGATTTGACGGTTCGGGTTCTTTTTTGGGGGGGCTTGTCCGTAGTTGGAGCAAAAATGCTTGCTAAAATAATATATTTGATACTAAAATCACTAGAACAAGATAACCCAGAAGAATTACTATGGAAATATTCGACATTGTCGAACGCTTATTTAGCCTGTGGCGATATAGAAAATGCTTCTAAATATGAGCAAAAGTTTATGGGACAGTCTCCTGAGGAATGGCAAATCAACACATTCAATGAAACTAAATTATTATTAAATTATGGTAAAAGTATATAATGTGTTTATCAGCCATTCGTGGGATCATGTTAACGATCTCATTCGATTGAGAAATTTGCTTAATGCAAAAGGTTATTTTAATGTTAAGTTTACAGAAGGAGCGCCAATGAACCCAATTCATTTCGATAATGTATATTACATTAGGCGACAACTATCTGAAAGAATTAAATCATCTGACATTGTTTTGGGCGTTGCTGGTATATATGCTTCGTATAGTGATTGGATGGAATGGGAGTTAAATAAGGCTAAAGAGTATAATAAACCCATATTGGGCATTGTTCCATGGGGCAATGAACGTGTATCTACAGTCGTTCGTAACAAAGCAGATAAAATTGTTCGTTGGAATACTGACAGCATTGTTGATGCTATAAGGGAATTTTGCAATTAAAAAGTATAGAGTATTAAAACCTCCATTACTTGAGGAATAGTAAATCTATTCTTCTTTTGTGTGCTTTTCTACCAATAAATAGAGAATAGTTCAATTTATTGCTATATTTGCTATTGGGAATAAGCAAAAAGCACATTGGAAATGGTGAATAAAGACTTGAACCGCATCAAGGTCGTGCTGGTTGAGCATAAGCGTACAAACAAATGGTTGGCAGAGCAGTTGGGGAAAGACCCCGGAACTGTCAGCAAATGGTGTACGAATACATCTCAACCGTCAATTGATATGTTTTTTAAGATAGCCGAACTTTTGGAAGTAGACTACACAGAATTAATTGTTAAACCTCAATAGCACGGCTATGACAGATCAGGAACTCAAGCAGCTTAAAGATAATTTGTGGCACTCGGCGGATATGTTGCGTGCCAGTGCCCATCTTTCTGCCAACAAATATGGGCAGCCTATTCTCGGACTCATTTTCTTGCGTTATGCCGATATACTCTTTAAGCAGCATAAAGAAAAGATAGAAGCGGAATACAACAAGTACAAAGGCACTAGAATGGAGAAATCCTATAAGGATATCTCCATTGAGGAGTGCGGTTTCTTCCTTCCCGAATGTGCGTATTTCGATAAACTCAACAATGCGCCGGATGATGCAAACAAGGCAGTGCTTGTCAAGAACGCTATGCAAGCTATCGAGAAGGAAAATCCGAAAATGGATGGAGTTCTTCCCAAGGAAGTTTATGGACAGCTGGTTCCGGAGGAAGAACCGGAGCTGCTAAGCAAGATTATCCGTATTTTCAAAGATATCCCCGAGAATATCAGCATAGACCTTTTCGGGGAAATATACGAATATTTCCTCGGTGAGTTTGCACTGAGTGAAGGTCAAGGCGGTGGCGTTTTCTATACTCCAGCCTCGGTTGTGCAGTATATGGTAGAGGTCCTGCAGCCCGTTATCGGAGACAAGAAATTTCTTGACCCGGCATGTGGTTCAGGCGGTATGTTCGTTCAGGCAGCCCGTTATATGCACCGCCATAACGCCACCAACAACGATATGATGCGCTTCCGCTGCTACGGTGTGGAAAAAGACCCTGATACGGTCAAACTTGCCAAAATGAATCTTTTACTGAATAATGTGCGAGGAGATATTATCGAGGCGAACTCTTTCTACTCCGATCCGCACGACGAATTTGGAAATTTTGACTATGTAATGGCAAATCCGCCGTTCAATGTTGATGAGGTGGTTGTGGACAAGGTCATCGACGACAAACGATTCAATACTTACGGCGTGCCCCGTAACAAAACAAAATCAAGCAAAAAAGATTCTGACAAAAAGGAGACTGTTCCAAACGCAAACTACCTTTGGATAGGACTTTTTGCAACTTCTCTGAATGATACGGGAAAGGCTGCACTTGTAATGGCTAATTCTGCAAGTGATGCAGGCGGCTCGGAGTTGGGAATCCGTAAGAAGATGATTGAAGACGGAATCATTTCGCAGATGGTGACGTTGCCAAGCAATATGTTCTCGACGGTAACACTTCCTGCTACACTCTGGTTTTTCAATAAGGAGAAAAAGAACAAAGACGAAATTTTGTTCGTCGACGCAAGGAATATTTTTACCCAGGTCGATCGCGCCCACCGCAAATTCAGTGACGAGCAGATAAAGAATCTCGGTATCATCACCCGTCTTTACGAAGGGGATAATACTGAGTTTTGGACTCTCGTAGAAGAATACAAGAAAGCAGGAAAGCATGAACAGGTCGATTGGCTGTTGGAGCGTTGGCCCGATGGTGTTTACAGGGATATTATCGGTCTGTGCAAAGTCGCCAAACTTGAAGGAGAGGACGGAATCATTGACCAGGACTATTCTCTTAATGCCGGACGCTATGTAGGCGTAGTGATTGAGGATGACGGTATGACCGAAGAGGAGTTTGCCGAGACGATGAAAGCTAATCATTCCGAACTCAAAGCCCTCAATGCCGAGGCGGAAACGCTTATGACTGAGATCGAGAAGAATATGAAGGAACTGTTTGGGGAGGGGTAAAGATGGAATATGTAGTTAGACATATTGGAGATATTTGCAAAAAAGTTTGTAGTGGGGGCACGCCAACAAGTTCAAATTCTTCATATTATGAAGGAGGTACAATACCTTGGCTTAATACTAATGAGGTGAATTTTTGTAATATCTATGATACGAACAAGAAAATAACGAAAGAAGGTCTTAAGAATTCTGCCGCAAAATTCATTCCGGAGAACTCTGTTATTGTAGCAATGTATGGTGTTACTGCTGGAAAATCAGCTATAACAAAGATTCCTCTTACTACAAATCAAGCGTGCTGTAATCTCATTATTGATGAGAAGGAAGCAGATTATCGTTTTGTTTATTATTTCCTACAACAACAATGCGACAACTTAAACAAATTAGCGAATGGCGGTGCACAACAAAATTTAAATGCTCTATTAATAAAGAGATATAAAATATCCCTTCCCACTCTGCCTGTTCAACGCAAGATAGCCTCTATCCTCTCCGCATACGACTCTCTGATTGAGAACAATGCAAAGCGGATTCATTTGCTGGAACAAATGGCGGAAAATCTCTACAAGGAATGGTTTATCCGTTTTCGTTTTCCAGGATATGAGAATACAGAGTTTGTGGATGGCTTACCCAAAGGATGGAAAGTGCGTAAAATAAAAGATTGTTATAAAACCTGCTCTGGTGGCACTCCTAATAGAGAAAAATCGGAATATTATGCTAATGGTACTATCTATTGGGTAAAAACAGGAGAAATTCAAGATTCCATAATCATTGATACCGAAGAAAAAATAACATCGGATGCACTTAAACATTCTTCTGCCAGATTATTGCCCCCTAATAGTATTCTTATGGCTATGTATGGGGTTAATATTGGGAAACTTGGGATATTGGCAAGGCAAATGTCTTGTAACCAAGCTGCATGTGTATTTCTGCCCAACAAGGATAAGCAGGCCTCCTATTATCTATTTTTCCATTTAAAAAGCATTAGAGAATATTTGATAAATATCGGATTTGGGGCTGCGCAGCAGAATTTAAGTCAGGCTATTATCAATAAAATACGGATTATTGTTCCCATAGAAAATATAGAGTTAAAGTTTGGACAGAGAATATCTGCACTATATAGACAAATCGAATCACTTCAACGTCAATCCGTTCTCCTTACCCGCCAGCGTGACCTGTTGTTGCCTCGCCTGATGAGCGGAAAACTGGAAGTAAAAGTGTAAATTTGAATGCTCTGAAAGAATGAAAGATATGGAAAGTAAACCAACATTTGTATATCGGGACGGAATGCTGTCGGACGCAAGATATGTAGAGTGGCTGTCCGATGTAAAGACTCGTTTCCGCCAAAGCCAGATAAAAGCCTCTATACGGGTTAATACATCCATGCTTGAATTCTATTGGAGTATCGGACGGGATTTGGTAGCACTGCGTGCAGAGGAGCGTTGGGGCGCAGGCGTAGTGAAGCAGTTCGCTCTCGATATGCGTCAGGCTTTTCCGGATATAACGGGTTTCTCGGACACCAATGTCAAGTACATAAGACAATGGTATTCTTTTTATTATAAACGAATTACAATTGGCCAACAGCTTGTTGGCCAATTAGATAATGAAAAAGGTCAACAACTTGTTGACCAAATGAAGATAGAAGAAAAAAGCCAGCAAGTTGCTGACCTGTTAGAAATGCCGGAGTTGTTTGGGAAGGTTCCTTGGGGGCAGCATATATCAATTATCTCCAAATGCCAATCCCTCGACGAGGCTCTGTTCTATATCCATAAAGCCGCAAAAGAGGGGTGGAGCCGCAGTATGCTTGAAAACAAGATTGCAATTAAGTTGTTCCAAGCCCAAGGCTCTGCTGTTACAAACTTTGAACAGACATTGCCTGCCCCACAGAATATGTTGGCCAAAGAGATACTGAAAGACCCGTATCACTTTGATTTTCTGTCGATGAAAGCCGAGTATGACGAACGCGACCTGGAGGAGGCCCTTATCGCCAATATCACGAAGTTTTTGTTGGAGTTGGGCAAAGGATTCTCTTTCGTAGGGCGGCAGATGGAGTTGCAGATGCCTGGTGGTCAGACATTCTTCCCTGATTTGGTATTTTACCATATTCCGCAGCACAGGTATGTCATCATAGAATTGAAAGCGGTAAAGTACATTCCCGAGTTTGCCGGCAAACTAAATTTCTATGTTACGGCTGCCGATGAATTGCTCCGCGGCGAAGGTGATAATCCTTCAGTGGGTCTGATTATCTGCAAATCTACGGACAAAACTGTCGTGGAATGGTCTTTAAAAGATATCAATAAGCCGTTGGGCGTAGCTACATACCAATTGGAAGAAGTGGTTGAGCGCACAGTGACAGAATTGGAGTTGAGAGCAAAACGAGAAAAAGAGGAATAGCTATGCAATCATTCATTAGCGAAGACAATATCGAACAGGCTATATGCGACCGACTGTCGCAGCCGGAATACGGGTGGCAACGCATTGAATGCGACCCCAGCGTTGAGGGACAGAATGATCTGTCGAAGACGGGACGCGCGAACGTAGAAGAGTGCATTCTTCCTGAAATATTCCGTAACACACTTCGGCGTATCAATCCAGAGATTGATGCGGAGATTCTTGATGAGATTGTGCGCGAGTACCGGAAAGATTATACCGGTACAGATATGGTGGACACGAACTATAGGTTCTATAACCAGATTCGCAACGGCATAAAGGTAAAGATACACAAGCAAAACAAAGAAGATTTCGATATTGTAAAACTGATTGATTTCGACAATCCGGAGAACAATGACTTCCACTGCGTCAATCAGATGTGGATAAAAGGTCGTTTCCGCTATCGTCGTCCGGATGTATTGCTGTTTGTCAATGGCTTGCCGTTGGTATTCATAGAGTTGAAAAACTCAACTGTAAAGATTGAGGAATCCTACAACAAAAACCTCGTTTCATATCGGGCAGATATTCCTAACATATTTGCCCTAAACCAGATATGTGTTCTCTCTAATGGTTTGCAGACGAAAATAGGAGCGTGGAATTCAGGATATGAGTTTTTCTTTGAGTGGCTGCGGGTGGACGATGAGAAAGAAAAAGTTGACCGCAAGCAGATTGAAGAACACGGGCTGAGCATCACGAACCTGATTGACGGTCTTTTCTGCAAAAAGCGCCTGCTCGACTACATTGAGAATTTTATTTTCTTCGACAACAAACGCATAAAGATTATCGCCAAAAATCACCAGTATCTGGGAGTCAATAATTTGATGAAGAGCGTTGAGAACAGGGAAGAACTGAAAGGAAAACTGGGCGTATTTTGGCATACGCAAGGTTCTGGTAAAAGTTACTCAATGGTAATGTTCGTGCGTAAAGTGAAACGTAAACTACACGGAAATTTTACGTTTTTGATAATTACTGACCGTGACGATCTCGACACACAAATTCACAAGACTTTTGTGCGTTCCGAGGTGATTGGTGATAAAGAAGAGTGCCAGCCGAAAAACGCTGCACAACTTCGGGAGTTTTTGTCAGGCAACAAACCAATGGTGTTTACTCTAATCCATAAATTTCAGTATGACAAAACCAAGAAATATCCTTTACTTTCGGAGCGAAATGATATCTTTGTGCTTGTAGATGAGGCCCACCGGACGCAATATAAACAGTTGGCGGAAAATATGCACACCGCATTACCAAATGCCAATTATATAGCATTTACAGGAACACCTCTTTTAGGAAGCAAACGCTTGACAAATCAATGGTTCGGGGACTATGTGTCCGAGTATAATTTCGCTCAGGCCATTGAAGACGGCAGTACCGTACCATTATTTTACAGCCGTAGAGTGCCCGAAGTCGGGCTTACTAATGATTGGCTCGATACCGATATAGATCAAATAGTGGAAGATGAAAACCTCAATGACCGTGAAAAAGAGTTGCTAGAAAACTCATCATCCCGTATCCTGGAAGTGATTAAACGCGATGAACGTCTTGACAAGATAGCTCAGGATATAGCGCATCATTTCCCTCGCCGTGGCTTTCTTGGCAAAGGAATGGTCGTGAGTGTAGATAAATACACTACAGTAAAAATGTACGATAAAGTGCAGAAGTACTGGGCCGAGGAAAAAAGAAATTTTATCAGAGAACGCAATCTTGCAAAAACTCAGGAAGAGCGTGACCGCATTACAAAACAGCTCGACTATATGAATCGTGTAGAGATGGCTGTTGTAATAAGTGAAGATGCCGATGAAACAGATCGATTCTCGGCACAGGGTATAGACATTACATTTCATAGAAACAAAATAAATGAAATAACATCTGACGGGAAAGACATCGAAGACCGCTTTAAGGATAAGGATGATTCATTGTGCCTTGTTTTCGTATGTGCGATGTGGCTAACAGGCTTTGATGTGCCTTCTCTATCTACATTATACCTTGACAAGCCGATGAAAGGGCATACATTGATGCAGGCAATAGCTCGCGCAAACCGTGTATTCCCAGGCAAGAGTTGCGGCATCGTGGTTGATTATGTCAATGTATTCAAGTACATGCAGCGGGCTTTGAGCGACTATGCTTCCAATGATAATGGCTCGGAATACCCGGCAAAAGACATTGAGACACTTATTCATAATATAGATGAATGTATCACGGGGTGCGAAGTGTTCCTTATGCAGCTGGGCATAAGTATCGAGAACATTATAGCAGAATTCAATACGCTTGACCAACTTGAACTTTTACGACTGGCGTATGTGAAGATACTCGAAAAAGATGAATGGAAAGACCGGTTCAAGGTATTGAGCAACCTGCTGATGAATCTTTATGATGCCAGCAAACCGGAAATATTCGAGAGAGGCTGGTCAAACGAGAAGTTCGCACCGATAAGTTATATTAATGGACTTTTCTGCAACCAGATAGACGATGAGAAACTGAACCGGGCCAAAGCGAAATTGGCATATACGCTTGATGACAGTGTGTCGGCTAATGTTGTAGAAGTCCCGCAAGCTCATTATGGTATATACAAAAGCAAGGTTATTGACCTTAGCAAACTTGATGTGGACGCAGTACGCAAGGTTATAAACGATTCACCTTATAAACCACTGGAAATAGAATGCTTGCGTGAATACATTGAAGATACGTTTAGGCAACTTATCGACAAAAATTGTACTCGCATCGCATTCTCAGAACGTTACAAGAGTATTATTGACCGTTATAATGCCGGAGGTAGCGAGAACGAGGACTATTACGAAAGACTTCTTCAACTCATAGAAGATTTGAAGCGGGAACAGAACCGTGCTACTGAAATGGATTTAGAGGAAGAAGAACTTGAAATCTTCGACCTTCTTGTCAAGGACCGTAAACTGACTCAGAAAGAAGAGCAAAAGGTGAAACTGGCTGCAAAAAATCTGTATAAGAAACTTTCTGAAGAGAAGAATAACGTGATGGTCGTGGATTGGTATAAGGATGACCAACCCAAACAAAAAGTTATGGGGATCATACAGTTATCTTTGAATAAAGATCTGCCGGAATCATACGACAAGGAAGTATTCAATACCAAAACGAACCTGCTGATGAACCATTTCATTGACATGGCAATACAAGGGTATGGTTGGCTAACGGCATAGAGAACAATATACTATGACACAATTAAAACATACAATACTCTATTTGATTATAATCCATTGTTTAAAACAAAAAATACAAAAACAATAATCAAAATTATTCAACGGCTACACTCTGCTCAGCTTAACAGTTGGGAGTCATTAGCCAATGATTGTATTTATTTGGAGATAGCTATAGGTACAGATAAGATTAAAGAATATGAGAAGGGAGTATTTACCCCAGTTATTACATTTGAATCTCCGAATACAAACAGGACATTGATTACATTACTTAAAGAAATTCAAAATATCAAATCGCAAATAACCATCAATATAACAGAATTCAATGCAGTATGTAATGATCGTTTTCGTTGGAATGAGGTTGGTTCTCAAATATCCTCTATGCCTACGATTAACACTTCTTTAGAAGATTTTTGGGAGAGATGGAATTAAATAATCAACGTGAGTTTGATGAAAATAATTAGAAGATGGTCAACTGGTTATCCAAGACTCGTTCCGGATTAATCATAGGCTTCTTTGGGAATAGTCAATATACTGCAATCCCGCCATTAGATTAACAATGAATTAGGTAACAAACGGTGTCGCGAGTGCTCAATCCGGGCTATGTTTTCAAATCATCATTGATCTGAGACCACTTTCATATTTTTCTTTAGCTTGGTGATAAACTTATGGGATTTTTGTGGGAGAGCCAAATCCTTTCGGTTCTGGAGCGATTGCTCAAACAAGGCACTCTATTTTGCATCGGGAAAGAATTCCGGATTGCGATATCTCCAAAATGATTTTTCATCCGTGTCGGAGTATTTGGGTTTGTATTCACAGCAGATGCGTCCGCGCATATAGGCAAACAGTGCCTTTGAGAGTTCCACTTGTAGTGCGCTCCATTCTCTTCCATAAATACGGCCTCTATTGCGCGTGTGAAAACCTTGTGGGCAAGTTCGGTCTTGAGACGCTCCTGCAGGACAACGTGCTATTCCAGAGGAGATATTTGCTAATATAAAGGACTTTGCACAATTTTTCCATTTTGCTTTCCCTTATTTTGGTAATGTAATTTCTATGCAGTGTATGCTGGTGCCGATTGATACCATAATGATGCCCGTCAGTGCCGGCAGATCAGGGCACGTTTCATATACTGGGTTGATAACAGTATAGCAGTTATATTACCAACACGTCTTGCGGATTATCTGCCTGTTTCAATTATATTTTTGTGGATTCCTGCCACCCTCAAATTGCCCAACGGATAAAGTCTTTTTAGTCTTCCAATACGCTTTTTACATCCTGTTTTGAACTAAGTTTACAATCGCTCCAGCTCAGCATAGTACGAACAAGTTTGCGCTTTGCATTTGACTTAGCCGCTTATTTTAATATTCCGGAGGGGAGGCAAAGATAAATATGTTTTAGATGAATAAACCGCACCTTCAAAGAGCATAAAACACCAGCGCGATAAACAAATTTTCTTGTTTATCGCGCTGATGTTTAGTTATTTAACCTATCCTAAGGCTATTAATATTCCTCCTCGTTGAAGAAGAAGTCGTCTTTGGTGGGGTAGTCGGGCCAGATGTCCTCGATACTTTCGTATATCTCGCCGTCGTCTTCAAGCTCTTCAAGATTTTCAACTACTTCAAGAGGTGCTCCGGAACGTGTTGCATAATCGATAAGTTCCTCTTTGGTTGCTGGCCATGGAGCATCCTCCAACCTATAAGCGAGTTCAAGTGTCCAATACATAATATATGTGTTATTTTATTAATAATCATTATGTTATATTTGATGGAACAAGTCCTTCAAAACTTAGGGACGCAAATATATACAAAAAAAACATAAGATGAATTCTTTTTGCTAATTTTGCAGTCCGAAATTTCATTGAATATTAAACAATATTTATACCAAAGAAGCTATGGCATATATAAAAG
>VSOK01000041.1 GCA_009774765.1 Bacteroidales bacterium | reverse complement strand
ACACGTATAGCGTTCACAAGGGACAATGACATTTATGTGGTGGACATCGCATCAGGAGCTGAGACGCGTCTGACCTTTGACGGCAGCGACCTTATTCTGAACGGTTATGCTTCCTGGGTATATTATGAGGAGATTTTGGGTAGGCCTTCAAAATACAAGGCTTTCTGGTGGTCACCTGACGGTACCAGGATAGGATTTTACCGTTTCGACAATACTCAGGTGCCGTTTTTCCCCATATATTCTCCGTTCGGCCAGGACGGCAGGCTGGTGAGGACACGATACCCGAAGGCTGGCGAGCGCAATCCGGAAGTCATGATAGGCATCATCGACGTTAAGAATCCAGGTGATATCGTATGGGCTGATTTCGATCCTTCCGAAGACCAGTATTTCGGAATACCGTTCTGGGGGGCGGACAGCAGGGAGTTTTTCATAGCCCGTATGCCACGGCTTCAGAATACGCTTGACCTTTATAGCGTAAATGTTGATGACGGGTCAAAATCCGCTGTCTATCACGAGACATACCCTACCTGGATAGACTGGATAGAGCAGGTCATCTTTACTGAGGAAGGGTTGTATATGGCAAGAAGATTCGAGACGGGATGGGAGCAGATCTATTTCCTGTCATACGACGGATCTGTATTCCGCCGTCTCACGGACGGTCCCAATTGGAATATTTCGCTTGTGCGTGTGGACAGGAAGAAGGGGGACGTGTATTTTACGGCAAAACGTGATGCACGTGTGCGGTCTGCGCTGTATAAGGTGGACGGCAAAGGCTCAATAAAAGCTCTGACTGACCCTTCTTTCAATGTGCAGAATGTGACATTCTCGCCTGACGGGAAATATTTTGCCGCATCCGTTTCCAATGCCGTGACTCCGACGAAGGTCATTGTCTGCGAGACTTCCAAATCAGTGTATCCGGACAATGCGGCACGTCAGGGTAAGTTCTGCAGCGTTGTCGCCGATATGGCAGGGAAGGATTTCTCTCCGGCTGAATATGCTCTGCCGCAGTTTGTCAGTATGACAACTGCCGACGGGTTTGAACTGCCTGCCACAATAGTCTATCCTAAGGATTTTGACGATAAAAAGAAATATCCTGTGCACGTTGACATATATGGAGGTCCTGATTCTCCTATGGTGCACGACAGGTGGGTTACTCCTGATGAGAACAACCAGTGGTGGTCTGAAAACGGGATAATACAGGTCGTTGCAGACTGCCGGGCGGCGGGACATAACGGACGTGCCGGCACTGATATGATATACAGGCAGCTCACTGTATGGGAAGTAAAGGATTTCATCGCATGGGCGGACTATCTGAAAAGTCTTCCTTATGTAGACGGGGACAAGATCGGAGTTGAAGGATTCTCTTTCGGCGGCACGATGACTTCAATGCTGCTGTTCCAGGCTCCGGACAGGTTCCACTACGGCATAGCAGGTGGAGGCGTATATGACTGGTCGCTATATGATTCGCATTATACTGAGCGTTTTATGGATACTCCGCAGAACAATCCTGACGGCTATAAGGCCGGATGTACCCTTGAATATGCGGAGGACTATCCGGTCAGCTATTCAGTCTCGGACGGAGGCTCCGGCGAAAAGGACTGCGCAGTTGCAGTAGAACCGGTTATGCTTAAGCTGACACACGGTACGGGAGATGACAATGTGCATTTCCAGAATACCCTCCAGCTTATTGACGTCATGCACAGGCACGGGAAGAAGTTTGAATTTATGATCTATCCTGACGGAATGCACGGCTACCGCGGCTATCAGGGGGCACATTTCCGTGCGGCAAACAGAGAATTCTGGCTCAAATATCTCAAGAATCAGCAGTTCTCCAGATAGAACTCTATATTTGCGACATCGGTCTCTTTCAGCAATACCCTTTGCTTTCTGTCCAGCAGATAGAGAGCAGGGTATGCTCCGAGGTCGTACAGCTCGTTCTCAAGTATCTTCCCGGATCCGTCATACGCCTTGATCCAGCATTCAGGCATTTTACCGGTCTTGGAGATCCACTTCCCGTTGATGTCTTCAGGATAGACGGCCAATATCTTCAGGCTGCCGTCTGCAGTCTTTTCTTTTATTACGGGTGAGGTCGACAGCAGTATTCTTGTCATTTCGCAGTCGCGGCATTCAGGGTCGAAAAAAAAGAGTATCGTCATCTCGGCCTTGATGTCCTTTAAGTCTATGTTCTTTCCTGATCCGGTCGTCATTGTGAAGTTCGCTGCTCTGGAGCCCTTCCGGTTCTTCAATGCCATATCAAGCTGTTCGGCAGGAAGTATTTTTCTGCTGCTGTCCAGACATCTGCTTTTCAGTGCGTGCCTCAGGAAATGGATGTATTTTTCATCATCCCTGAAAGGGGAGTCGTAGTGATACAGGTATATGTCGGCGATTTCCAGCATTCCGGAATAGACAGCAGGATCTCCGCTCGCGGCGTCCATCATATTCCTGATGCCTCTGCATACAGTCTTTTCGTCCGCTTCGTCAAAAAGCGACAGGAAATCTGAAAACGCCTGTTCTGTCTCCACGGATTTCACCAATGCCGTGTCGGTAAAGTCATAATGCTGCCAGTAGTTGAGTATCAACCATTTCCTTCTCTGATCCGTAGCCCGGAGGTCAGAAGGGATTTCCGGAAGAATGAATTTCTTTTCCTGTGCCGATGCGTGGCGCCCGCCTGCAGGTCCTGCAAATATGAACGCAGCCAGCAATATGACCGGTATAATCGTATATTTCATATATAATTGTCAAAAATGCCGTACAAAGATAGGTTCTTTCTGAAAAATAATATACTTTTGCCGCGTTTTTCAAAAAAGGGAAACAGGGTTTATGGTACGTCAATGTATGATTATTTTCGGCTGTCTTGCAGCAGGTGAGCTTATTGTCTGGCTCACAGGTCTGCAGCTGCCTTCAAGCATCATCGGTATGCTGCTGCTTACGCTGCTCCTGAAGCTCAGATGGGTCAGGCCTGAATGGGTGAAAGGGATTTCGGATTTCCTCATTTCAAATCTCGGGTTTTTCTTTGTGCCTCCGGGAGTCGCGCTTATGCTGTATTTTGACGTGATAGCGGCACAATTCATACCGATTGTTACGGCTACTGTGGTAAGTACGGTGCTCGTTCTTATTGTAACGGGCTGGGTTCATCAGCTAATGCGCAAAGGAAATGGAATATTTAGAAAATGAGTTATTTCTTCTCGCTCTGACTTTCGGAATCTTTTTCGTGGCCGTGCTGCTGCAGAAAAAGACTGGGCTGCTTATTCTCAATCCGATACTTCTTACCATAGCGCTGCTGATAGTGTTTCTCAAATTCACAGGAATAAGTTATGAAACATACCACAAAAGCGGTCAGATCATAGAGTTCTGGCTCAAACCGGCTGTTGTCGCGTTGGGCGTGCCTCTGTACCATCAGCTTGAAGCCATCAAAAAGCAGCTTCTGCCGATATTGGTGTCGCAGCTGGTCGGATGTGTAGTCGGGATTGTCTCTGTCGTGCTTATTGCGCAGTTCCTTGGTGCAACCAAAGAAGTCATAGTGTCTCTTGCGGCCAAATCGGTCACGACTCCGATTGCAATGGAGGTGACCCGGACTGTCGGCGGCATACCGTCGCTGACTGCTGCCGTTGTCGTATGTGTCGGGCTTTTGGGTGCCGTTTTCGGCTTTCAGGTGTTGAGTCTCGGACGTGTCAAAAGTCCGATCGCACAAGGTCTTTCTATGGGAACCGCGTCCCACGCCGTCGGTACTTCAACGGCAATGGAACGCGGTAGAAAGTATGGTGCCTATGCAAGTCTCGGGCTTACCCTCAACGGTATCTTCACCGCCCTGCTCACACCAGGCATACTCAGGCTTTTCGGACTTGTCTGAGGATATTTATTCTTCAGTATATTCCAGTATATCTCCCGGGTAACATTTCAATACACTGCAAAATTATTGCGTGAGGCCTCCTGTTGTGTGTGAAATCTATGATTGATTCAGTTGTTCACAAGCTTGTTTTTGGTGAAGAACTTCTCATCCTGTCGGGAAAGCTCCGTACGGTTGTCCACCTGGAATAATAACCACCTGATAATCAATGATAGCCAACTTAAGGTGGACAGTAGAAATCTCCACCTTGAGCTACAGAACCGGCTTACACGGCCACAGAATTGAGGTCAGCAACTGAAGGTAGAAGAAATTGATCTCCATTTTCACAAAACACGAGCATAGTTGCATTTCGTAATTGTCATCAAATCAATTGTTTATGTAAGTCACATCTGCTTTGCCCACGTGTTTTTGTGGGGGCAAAGCAGGGTGCGAATCGTTATCTTGTTGAATGATAGTGGATTACAAATCGGCATCCTGCTCGTGTTTTGCAAAATTTACGGGTACAACACGGTTTGAATATCCAATCCGGCAGGCTCCAAATCAAGATGCGAAAATCGGCAGGGCTGTAAAAAACATCACGCCCAACAGTCCGTGTGATAATGTCGTACAAATAGGATTTTACCGGTGAACCACTTCTTATCACCGTGAAATGTGCGTTGCTTTTCTGTTTTGCCGCTATGGCTGAATTATCCAAGGCAAAATCATCATACAGGAGGTTGGTGTCTTTAATGTATTGTCAGTCAATCTTTTATAGGTGCCTACCTCCGTAAGCACCAGTCTATATGCTCTTGCCTCTCGGTTTGCAATTTATTTTCAACCTGCAACAAATGATGTAAAAAATCAGGAGCTGCCGAATCTTATATCTTCGGCAGCTCCTGATCTGTTGGACAAAATAAATCCGTGTATTACTTTTCATCAGGTGCGTAAAGATAGCTGTTCAGAGGCGAAGGGTAGTCGCAATAGTCCTCGGGACTGAAGAAACGGTCAAGTTCTATGGCCGCGTTCTCCAGCGAGTCCGATGTGTGGACAATGTTCTCCTGTGCACTCATAGAGTAGTCTCCTCTGATCGTACCCGGTACAGCCTTGCGTGCATTTGTCGCTCCGGCCATTTCTCTGACCACTTTGACAGCCTCAAAGCCTTCCCAGCAGCAGAGTATTACAGGTGCGGCCATCATTCCGTCGCACAGCCACGGGAAGAAAGGCTTTTCTTTGAGGTGGGCATAGTGCACGTCAAGAATTTTCTGGTCCAGCTGTTTCATCTTCATCGCGACAAGCTTGAGTCCGCGTTTCTCGAATCTTGAAATGATTTCTCCGGCCAGACCGCGCTGCAGAGTTCCCGGTTTGATTATAACCAATGTTCTTTCCATCTCAGACTATTTGATGAATTGTGTACGGAGAGCGTTGATCTTTGCGTCAGCGTCAGCACCTTTAGCTCCGAAATAGAATTTGATCTTAGGCTCTGTACCTGAAGGACGCACGGAAACCACATCTCCTGCTTCGTTGAAGAACTGAAGGACATTTGATTTCGGAAGGCCTGTCTCCTCCGGTTTGTTGTAGTCCACGACTTTTGTCACAGGCGATCCGGCAAGCTCCTTAGGAGGGTTGTTGCGCATATCGGCCATAATCGCCGCGATCTCCTCTACACCGGCCTTCCCTTTGCGTACAAGTGAAGTAAGCGACTCCTTGTAGTATCCGAATTCTGCATAGATGTCCTGCATCAGCTGATAAAGCGTCTTGCCCTGTTCTGCGGCCCAGGCTGCACATTCCGCAACCATAGCGCATGAGATCGGAGCATCCTTGTCGCGGACGAACTGTCCTACGTTGAATCCGTAGCTTTCCTCTCCTCCGCAGATGAACTCTCCCTTGTCTTCGTTGCGGCGTACGATGTCAGCTATGAATTTGAATCCCGTAAGCACGTTGTAGACCTGCACACCGAATTTCTGTGCTATGGCACGGATCAGTTCAGTGGTGACGATTGTCTTTACGACATATTTTGTGCTGTCCAGCTTTCCGAGCTCGGCCCATCTTTTAAGAATGTAGTAAGTGAGCATAGAACCTGTCTGGTTGCCGTTGAAAAGCACCATCTTGCCTTCGTTGTCGCGTACTGCGATTCCGATGCGGTCCGCGTCAGGGTCTGTTGCCATCACTATGTCCGCTCCTTCCCTGTCGGCTTTTTCAATTGCCATGGCAAGTGCTGAGGACTCTTCCGGATTAGGTGACATCACAGTCGGGAAATTGCCGTCGTTGATGTCCTGTTCAGGAACGTGTATGATATTCTCGAAACCGAGCCTTCCGAGTATCATAGGGACTATATTTACCCCTGAACCGTGCAGAGGGGTATATACTATCTTTATGTCCTTGTGCCTTTCGCGTGCTTCAGGTGAAAGGGTGAGTGTGAGGACATCGTTGAGATAGGCATTGTCCATTTCTGTGCCGAACATTTCTATGTTTTCCGGCACGGATTCGAATTTCACCATTGAAGGGTCTTCTATGGCGGCCACCTCCGTAACTATATCCTTGTCTACAGGCGACATGATCTGTGCTCCGTCCGACCAGAATACCTTGTATCCGTTGTATTCCTTAGGGTTGTGCGATGCTGTGATCATAACTCCTGCAGTCGCTTTCTTGGATCTTACCGTATAGCTCAGAAGCGGAATCGGACGCAGGGTGTCAGAGAGATAGACGTGGATCCCGTTTGCCGAAAGCACGTCTGCAGTGATTTTCGCGAATTCCTTGCTGTTGTTCCTGCTGTCGTATGACACACATACGCTCAGGTCTCCTTCGCAATTCTTTTTCATATAATTCGCAAGACCCTGTGTCGCCATACCTACGGTATATTTGTTCATCCTGTTGGTGCCGACTCCCATAACGCCTCTGAGTCCTCCCGTACCGAACTCAAGATTACGGTAAAATGCGTCTTCAAGACCGGCTGGATCATTGTTCTTCAAATCCATGACAAGACGCTTTGTCTCTTCGTCATAGTTTCCGTCAAGCCAACTCTGGGCGACCTGATTAAAATCTTTCTGCATATTGGAAATAGTGTTAATTGATTTTCAAAATAAATTTTGCAATGTTGATCTGGACAACTAACAAAAATAGTAAAATTATCAGATTAATCCTATTTTTGCATAACAATTTGAAGTGTATGGACGGTTTTGCTGAATTTATATTAGAACACGAAAATGACGATGTCGCAAAGCTCCTTCTGGCGAAGGACAGATATGCAGGTGTGGATATGCAGCTTGCCGCAAATACCATATTGAGCAGGCGCAAGCTCAAAAGCAAGCTTCCGTCCTGGTATGCCGAACCGTCGCTGATATATCCGGAAAAGCTTTCAGCCGAGCAGTGCAGCAGCAGCGGCACGGCTGAATACAAGGCGCGCGTGATAGAAAGGCTTGCAGGTAAAGGCTGCAGGGTCGCTGACCTTACCGGAGGGCTTGGTGCCGACACTGCTGCTTTTTCCCGGACCGCTGAAAAGGTGCTCTACAATGAAATGAATCCGGCTCTTGCCGATGCCGCCGTGCATAATTTCAGGATACTCGGGATCGGAAACGTTGAGGTGTGCAATTTCTATGTATGCAGCAGAAGTGCCTGTGGCAATGACCGGCAGCAGTCTTGTGCTACCGTGGAGGAGCTGCTTGGGGACTTTTCCCCTGATGTCATATTTCTCGACCCTGCCAGAAGGGCTGATGACGGGAAAAAGGTTTTCATGATAGAGGACTGCCGTCCTGATGTGCTGACACTTAAGAAAGAACTGCTTGAGATGTCAGGACACGTTGTAATAAAACTCTCTCCTATGGCTGATATTTCTATGATTGTGGAAAGGCTTGGAGGAGTATGCAGGGAAATGCATATCATCTCATCGGCAGGGGAATGCAAGGAATTGCTCGTTGTGCTCGACAGGGACCTGGAAGGGGAGTGTATGCTGTATGCAAGCTGTGGAGGCAACACGTTTTCATTCAGAAGAAGCGAGGAGAAGACGGCACGTGCCGTCTTTCCTGGCAGTGAAGGCGAGGTGACCGGAGCAGAATATATCTTCGAGCCAAACAAGTCGATAATGAAGGCCGGGTCATACAATCTGATGTGTGAAAGGTTCGGACTGACAAAGCTGGGGCTTTCCACGCATTATTATATAGCAGGTGCAGATGCCGATACCGGAATGCTCGGAAAATATGGAAAGGTTTTCATTGTCAGGGAGGTCCTGCCTCTGAACAACCGCAACATCAAGAAGACTGGCGCCGGGTATCCAAAGTCCGAGGTGACAGCGCGCAATATCCGTATGACAAGCGACCAGCTGCGCACGAAGCTCGGAGTCAGATCGGGCGACGATGCGCATATTTTCGGACTCAGATGCGATATTATGAACGCTTCAGCCAACTATCTTTTCGTCACATCCGCACTGTAGCGTTTGAAGTGTGCCTTCTTCGTGAATTCCAATGTATTGCCTGTTATTGGATGGCTGAGTCTTATGCTCTCCGCGTGAAGACACAGGCGTTCTGCCTGATTTCCTCCTCCGTATATCCTGTCACCGGCGATTGGACATCCGAGCCCTGAGGCGGAATGCACTCTGAGCTGATGTGTCCTTCCTGTCTCTGGACGGAACTCTACCACGGCGAACCTGCCTGTATCCGACAGGCATCCGCTGCAGTCTTCCAAATCCGCAGTTTCAGAGAACCCGATTACCCTGTAGCCGGTCAGGGACGGCCGTCCGTTCTGCATATCCACCTTCTGTGCCGGCCTGTTGTCAAAATCCGCTGAAAGAGGCAGATTTATGACGCCTTCTTCACCGGCTTTGAGCCTCATCCGGTTCTCGACGACTGCAATATATGTCTTCTGCACCTCTCTGGATGCAAACTGTCTCTGAAGTTCCCGCTGCGCCTGCGGTGTCTTGGCGAACACCACAATTCCGGATGTGTCCATATCCAGCCTGTGCACGGAATATATTACGGTGTGGCTACCGCCGATGCTTGCAGTCCGGTAATGCTTCTGAAGCCATTCCTGCAGAGATTCTCCGCCTGTCTTTCCTGGAACGCATAGCATTCCTGAAGGCTTTGAGACCACAGTCATAACCTCGTCTTCCCAAAGAATCTCAGGCAGTTCCTGTGCCGGCTCGAATGACTTTTCAATGTCAAGTCCCTGCAGCATATACTCAAGCAGAGGACCGCATTTGCTTTTGCAGGACGGATAGAACATACCTCTGATTCTCTGTCCGGATTCTTTTTCTCCGATGTCATTGGCATCATCCAGCTTTCTGTCCGTATCCTTTGGGGAACAATACCAGAACTCTCCCATTGCCACAGGTCTCAGATTGTGCGTGTAGGCATATTGGAGCAGTTTCGGCGCGGCGCATTCTCCTGTACCTGCCGGAGGCACAAGCCCCTTGTCTGCAAAGATGTCGTATATGCTCCTCTCTTCTCCTCTGGCATTGCGCACTATGAAATTCCGGAAGATCCAACGCTGCAGATCGTCTGACATACGCTGACGCTTGTCTTTCAGACACTCTGCCGCCTCACGGATCTGCGCAAAACGCTGTTCGGCCTCTTTCGTCTCGGCGGCGGCCATTGCCTTCAGCCTTTTTGACTGCGCCTTCTGGAACTGGCTTTCCCTTATCAGAGCGGAAAGCGTCCCGTTGTCGGAAGAGGTGCTTCTTATCCGTTCGCGCTTCTGTTTCTCGTCTGCCATAAAGGCTCTGTATTCCTTTATTTTCCTCTCCCATCCGGCAGCGGTCCTTTCCATATCATCCTTTGCCTCTTTATATATGGCGGAATTCTCGATGGCGGAAATTTCTTCATTTATTCTGCTGATGCCCGCTTCAGTCCGCTTGAAATGTCCTGAAGGGTCCAGAAGATCAAATACGGGAGGGACAAATCCGTCGATGACATTGCGTCCTCCGGCATTGCCCGAGAATGCGGCTATTGATATTCTGCTTCCGTCTTCGCCGGAGTCTGCGATAAGCACTCCCAGCATTTTACCTTCGCCGAAATCCTTGCTGAGACTTTCCGAACCGTCTATATATGATATTATATGGGATGCCGCCTCCCGGACTTCATCCGACGGTGAATATCTGAAAGGGTTTGTAAACGGTGCTGTGCTCTTGTCTCTATGGCTCATTGATCCTGTCGGAAATAATAAGCAGGCGGTCTCCTGAGTAAAGTTTCACACGCCCGTTGGGAACTATGAATTTGTCATTCCGTTTTATCATCATGACAAGCATACCCTCAGGCAGTTTCAGCTCCTTGAGCGTATCTCCGTGAAGGAGCGAGTCCTCGGTAAGTGTAAGCTCTGCCAGCTTACCTGCCTCTTCCGGCACTTCTATGCCGAACATGTCGTGTTTTTCAGGCATAGGCTCATTCAGCTTCAGCAATGAGGCTACAGGCGTTATGGTGGTGCCCTGGATTACAAGAGACAGCAGGGTGATGAAGAAGACTATATTGAAAATCTGGTCTGAACCTGGTATACCGTCGATGACCGGATAGGTGGCGAATATTATCGGTACTGCTCCTCGGAGTCCGACCCAGGAGATGAAAGTCTTTGATTTCAGGCTTATCTTCCTGAACGGAAGCAGCGTGAGGAATACGCTGGCGGGACGCGCTATCAGCATCATGAACGCTCCGATCAGCAGTGCCATAGGAGCAAGCTTTATCATTTCGCTCGGTTCCACAAGCAGGCCGAGGGTAAGGAACATTCCTATCTGCATCAGCCATGTCATCCCGTCAAGGAAAGATGATATCTCTTTCCTGTTGGTGATCTTATGGTTTCCTATCACTATTCCGGCTATGTATACGGCAAGATAGCCGTTGCCGTGCAGGAATCCTGCGATTGAGAATGTGAAGAATACGATGCTCAGAAGCATAATTGCATACAGAGGGGTGTTCCTGAGGTTTATCCTGTTGATTATCCTCACCGAAAGATATCCCATGAACAGACCTGTTCCTGTACCTGCCCCGAACTGCATAAGAAGTACAAGAAGGGCATTTGACACTACTTTCCAGGTACCTGTGTCGCCTGTACCTGCCGCCGCGATGTCAGTGGCTACCTGTATCAGCACGATGGTAAGTATGTATGCCATCGGGTCGTTGCTTCCGCTCTCAAGCTCAAGGACCGGCTTGAGATTGTTTTTAAGATTTACGTTCTTGCCTCTAAGCAGGTTGAATACGGCCGCTGAATCTGTGGAAGACATAGTCGCCGCCATAAGCAGGCAGGTCACAAGAGGAAGGGCGATGGGGATCTTGTCCCATCCGGAGATAAGGTACACGAACCCTCCGGTAAGGGCGGTCGTCAATATGACTCCTATCGTGGACAGGGCAAGTCCGGGCGCGAGGACCGGTTTTATCTCCTTGATCTTCGTCTCGAGACCTCCAGTAAACAGGATGACGCACAATGCCACTATACCTACGAACTGTGCCTGCCGCACATTGTCGAACTGCAGGCCGAGACCGTCGCTGCCGAACAGCATTCCCACCAGAAGAAAAAGCAGGAGGGACGGAAGTCCGAAGCGGAAGCCGGCCTTGCTTATTAGAATGCTCGTAAATATCAGGATCGAACCTACAAAAAGCAGGTTTTCAGAGGTGAAATAAATCATCTGTCAAATTCTCAGTTATAAGGATTTGAAATTGTTTTCAATATATGTCCTGCACCATTGCTGCAGACCGCATTCTCCGCATTTGGGCTTTCTTGCCGTGCAGACATAGCGTCCATGGAGTATCAGCCAGTGGTGCGCCGCAGGTCTGAGTTCAGGAGCGATATTGGAAGTGAGGTCGCGTTCAACGGCTTCGACAGTCTCTCCGTCGGACAGTCCGATTCTGCGTGAGACTCTGAACACGTGGGTGTCCACTGCTATCACAGGTTTGTTGTAGACCACTGACGCTATCACATTTGCCGTCTTTCGCCCAACTCCGGGAAGAGTCACAAGCTTCTGTGGGTCTTCCGGTACCTCTCCGCCGAAGTCGCTTAGCAATCTTTGCGCCATTCCGATCAGATTTTTGGTCTTGTTGTTGGGAAAAGTTATGGACTTTATAAGCCCGTAGACTTCATCGAACGATGCCGCCGCAAGGTCCTCCGGTCCCGGAAATCTCCTGAAAATCTCAGGAGTGTGCATATTTACTCTTCTGTCTGTGCATTGCGCGGACAATATGACCGCTATGAGAAGATGGAAAGGAGTGTCATATTGCAGCTCCGTTTCCGCAGCCTGTGCATTTGCCTCGAACCATCCTATGACTTCAGCATACCTGTCCGCCCTTTTCATAAGTCAGTTATTGAGAGGTCTATTATTTCTTCGCATTCCTTTTCCTGGCACTTCTCGTCCTTGCATACCATCATTCTTCCCTGGTATCTGTCGCAGAGGTTCATATTGTGGGTCACCATGACGATGGCCGTACCTTCTTCGGTGTTGATCCTTTTGAGCAGCTGCATTATTCCGTCCGCTGTCTCCGGATCAAGGTTTCCTGTAGGCTCGTCAGCGATTATCACTTCCGGTGAATTGAGAAGTGACCGCGCTATGGCTATTCTCTGCTGTTCTCCTCCGGACAGCTGGTGAGGCATCTTGTGCGCCTTGTATGACATGCCGACGGCATCAAGGACTTCCGATATCCGTTTGGATATGGCCGTACTGTCTTTCCATCCTGTGGCTTTCAGCACGAATATGAGATTGTCCTCCACGCTTCTGTCCATCAGCAGCTGGAAATCCTGAAAAACCACTCCCATTTTTCTCCTGAGGTAGGGGATGTCCTTTGCCTTCAGTCCGTTGAGGTCGAAACCGCATACCTTGCCGGTCCCTTTGGTCAGAGGGTTTTCAGCGATTACAGTCCTTATTATGGATGTCTTTCCTGTCCCGACTTTTCCTACTATATATACAAAATCGCCGGGATAGATATTCATATCCATTCCATAGATTACCGTACTTTCTCCATTTACGATATCAGCCTGTTCCAGTGATATTACAGGGATTTTCTCTTCCATACCAGTTGTGATATATACAAACGTACAAATATAGCGGAAAAATTTCTTAAACAGATTCCTGATTATCCAAAACATATTCTAAATTTGTAAAAATTTTGTGCAATGATGAAACTGAATTTCGTTGTGGCCGTCTTTTCGGCTGTAATTTTGTCTGCCGGAGTATCATCCGGGGCTCTGTTGCAGTCTTATGACGGATTGGGTCCTGTGCGCGACCGGGAGTTCAGACAGGCATTGGGCCTGTATGGAAGAGGTATGTATGAGCGGTCGGAAGCCGCATTTGCCGAAATCTCCAGGAAGAGGGACGATTTCGAGGCCGAAGGCTACAGGGTGCTGTGTGCGGTGCGCCTGTCAAGGGACGGATACAGGACAATGATGGATGACTATATACGCAGGTATCCGTATTCCGGACTGATTCCGCAGATGAGGTATTATTATGGTATGAATCTTTTTGACGCGTCCGACTATAAGGGCGCATCCGCTGAGTTCGCTAAAATATCCAGAAGCCAGCTCTACCGCCGCCAGGTACCTGAATTCATATTCAAAAAAGCATATTGTGACTTTGAGACCGGTAACCTTGACAGGGCATATACCCGTTTCAAGGAGGTGGTGGCTTTGCCGCATTCAGACTATACGGCTCCGTCACGTTATACTCTCGGATATATATGCTATCAGAAATCTATGTTTTCCGAGGCTGAATCCTGGTTCAGGGAGGCTTCAAGGGATCACCGTTTCAAGGAAATGTCCAATTACTATATTCTTGAGTGCCGTTTTATGGACAAGGACTATGGCTATGTGCTTGAGAACGGTCCGGATATGATTCCTTCTGTGCCTGAGGACCGCAAGGTGCAGCTCGCCAGGCTTATCTCTGAGTCGGGGCTTGTGCTCGGTGACGTGGAGACGGCGCGCCGGTATTACGATATGAGCGGCAGTGCGGAAAAGGCCGAAAGCCGCTCGGATTATTTCTATGCCGGCTCCGTAATGTATGCCGCCAAGGACTGGAAAGGAGCTGTGGACAATTTCTCTATGATGACCGACAGGACGGACTCATTGGGGCAGATAGCAAATTATGAACTGGCATACAGTTATATACAGCTGAAAAACAAGGTTGCCGCGATGGGGGCTTTCAAGGATGCTTCAGTCCCTCAGTACAATCCGGTCATAGCCGAGGACGCATATTACAACTATGCCAAGCTGGCTTTTGACCTCAACAATGACATTTCTGCGTTCAACAGCTATCTCGAAAGATATTCCGACAGGAAAAGGGGGGACAGGATATATGCCTACATAGCCATGGGCGCATTGAACAGCCGTGACTATGCCGCGGCCGTGGATGCGTATGACAGGATAGACGAACTGGACGACGATATGAAGTCCAATTATATGAAGGCTCACTATCTGCGTGCCAGCCAGCTTGTCCAGGAAGGCTCATGGAGGGCTGCGATACCTTGCCTGAAGGCCTCGGCATACTATTCTGACAGACGCGGCATGTTCAACCAGCTTTCCCGTTTCTGGCTTGCCGAGTCGTATTACCGTGACGGGCAGTATGACAATGCGCTGTCAACTCTCAGGGACCTGTACAATACGTCAGCCCTTTACAGTATGGACGAGTCGTATCTGATACCTTATAATATCGCATACAGCCATTTCCAGAAAGGCGACTACAAGAATGCGGAGAAATGGTTCTCCGAATATCTCAAGTCCGGCAAGACCGTCTACAGGAAAGAGTCGCTTCTGCGCAGGGGTGACAGCTTTTTCTTCCAGAGGAACTACCGCTCGGCCCTTGAGTCATATAAGGCTCTTCTGAAAGATTATTATGATGTCAATGACATATATCCATATTATCAGGCGGCATTGTCATACGGACTGACGGGAGACGGAGCCAAGAAGATATCCGTTCTTTCCGCTGTTGTAGACGCAGATCCTTCCTCGGCCTTTTATCCGGAAGCAATGTATGAGCTGGGACGTTCATACGTGCGTGCCGGAAGCGATGCCAAGGCTGTGGAGTGCTTCAACCGTCTCATAAGCAATGTGAAGGACAGCACCTATATGGCGATGTCTCTTATAGAGCTTGGCACCCTGTCAAGGAACAGGTCTGAGACGGACAAGGCTCTGGGCTATTTCAAGAAGGTTGTGGAGCAGATGCCCAAGTCGCAATATGCGGATGACGCTCTTGCGGCCATCGAGTCCATCTACCAGACCGGAAATGATCCGGACAGCTACCTTGCCTACATAGACAATATCGGCAGGTCTTCCGTAAAGACCGATCAGGAGAAGGAGCAGATGATATTCAGTGCCGCCGAACAGATTTTCCTGTCGGGGAACTACCAGAAGGCGATCGCCTCCCTCAATTCATATATCGGACGCTATCCGGACGGGTCCGGTGTCCCTCAGGCGGAATTCTATCTGGCGGAGTCATACAAGGCTTCAGGGGACAGGGAAAGGGCTCGTGACCACTATGCCTATGTCATGAAGAACGGAAGCGGATCGTTCGCGGAGCTTTCCATTGCCGGATATGCCGCCCTTTCATATCAGCTTCAGATGTATGACGATGCCTTCAGCGGATATTCACAGCTGTATGACAGGGCCGTTATGCCCGGCAACAAATATTCGGCCGTGCTCGGTATGATGCGTTCCGCTTATGCTGGAAAGAAATATGGGCAGGCTCTGAAAAATGCCGAGACCGTCAAAAGAAGCGAGGCCAGCGGTCCTGAGACTGTGCGTGAGGCGGACTATATCATAGCCAAGTCATATCTGGGTATGAGTATGAGGGACGAGGCCTTGGCTGCCCTTGCGCCTTTGGCTGAGAATCCTTCTGACGGATATGGTGCCGAAGCGGCCTATATACTTGTGCTCGACAGCTATGAGAGGGGTGAGTTCAAGGCCGTTGAAGACAAGGTCTATGCTCTGGCGGATGCTGGTACTCCGCATCAGTACTGGCTTGCAAAATCGTTCATCGTGCTTGGAGACGCATTTGCCGAACAGGGTGAGTATGAGCAGGCCAAGGCCACTTTTGAAAGTATCCTTGAAGGATACAGCCCTGAAAAGGATGATGATGTCAAAAGCAATGTTGAGGTGCGTCTCAACAGGCTGGGTGAACTTATGACCGTGCAAAACGATTAGAAGAGTATGAAGAGAATTTACAATATTGCCTTTGCCTCATTGTGCATTGCCGTCTCACAGGCTGCCTATTCCCAGAATCTTGACCCTACGGTTGAAGTCTCGAGGGCGTATGTGGCCAAGCATATAGATGCGGAGAAACCGGTCATTGAAATGGCTGTTCCGGACAGCGTGCTGAGGTTTGACCTGGATTTTGACTATGCAGTCACTGACAATCCATACAAGGGTTCATACGAGTTCAAGCCTTATTCCCTGGATATGAAGCCGCAGTCTTCGTCCGGACGGAATACTGTGCTGTTCCTCCGTGCCGGAGCCGGTTATACATTGCATCCTACTCTGGATTTTGTCGTCACTCCTCCTTTCAGGAAAGGCGCTCCGTTCTCTATGAGCATATACGGCACGCACCGTTCATATTTCGGCAGGTACCGTGCTGTTTCCTTTGAAGACCGGAGACTGGGATGGGACGGGAAGTCGCGTTATTCTGGGTATGATACCTATACTTCTGCCGGTGTGAATGCACGGACTGACTGGAGGACGGGATATTTCACTTTTGATCTCGGCTATCTTGGCTATGCCGGAAAGGATACGCTGAGGACAAGGAATTTTGATGCCTTCAGGGCTGATGTACGTGTCGCTTCCAACAATCCGGCGCACAAATATTTTTTCTATGACGTCAACCTGTCGTATCTTTACGGTGAGGACAAGATTCGCTCCGGTGCCGCGTCTTATCTGACAGAGCACGATTTTTCAGCGAAAGCTTCTTTAGGACCGGTCTTTTCCGATACGCAGAGAGCATTGCTTGACATCGGTCTGGACGTGTCTGACTATGGCGCGATGTTTTCTTCTTATTCGGGGATGTTCAGCCTTGCTCCACACTATATACTTCATAAGTCGCGCTGGTACCTTGATCTCGGAGTCAAGATTTCAATGCTTATCGGAAGTGACAGGGCAGAGGAGAAGACTGCACTGCATTCGAAGAGGGGACAGATTTTCTACCCTGATGTGGAGATAGGTTTTGATGCGGTCAGAAATTATCTGAATATCTACATAAAGGCTGAGGGAGGGGACAATATCAACCGCTATTCTGACAGGCTGGCATCGGACCGCCATTTTTCTCCTTTGTATGCTCTTGGAGGGAATGTGCTTATGAACAACAGTGTCGAGAGGATAAAGGCTTCTTTGGGATTCAAGGGAAATATCGCGTCAAGGCTTGTATATGACCTGCGCGGAGGATATGCGAATTATTCCAATATGATGTTCGGCTCCATGACTTATGTCGCTCCAGGGCAGGCTCCGGAATGGATGTCCGGGCAGTCGGGGAATGTGTTGTCGGGCTGGATGCCTTCTGTAGGCTATGCTTCATGCAATTATTATTTTGCTGCCCTTGATCTCGGGTGGAAATCGCAGGACCTTTCGGTGGATGCCGTGTTTGAGTGCAATGGCACCGATCTCCGTTCAAGGAAGGCGGCTGTGTTTGAACCTTCTCCTTTCACTGCTGATGTCGACGTGGTGTACAATTGGAAAAAACGTGTATTTGTCGGTCTGCACTGCAATGCCGCCCTTGCACGCAACGGCCTTGTCCGTCCGTCTTCTGATGCGGAGCTGGAGAGTGTCAGGCTTCCGGGATATGCGGATCTGGGGCTTTCTGCGGAATACCGTTTCAACAGGAAGGCGTCTTTCTGGATATATGGCGGCAACCTGTTGAATATGACTGTCCAGAGGGTTCCGCTCTATACTGAAAGCGGTATTTCATTCACTGCCGGAATTACTCTGTCGCTATAGGGTGACGGTTCTCTGCATAAAATCATATCTGACACAAAAAATTCCGAGAATCGGAAAAAATTGCTAAATTTGTCCGTTTGCAACAGTTAATGATTGATAAGCTGAAATACGATGAATAACGAAAATGAAATGAATAATGCTGCGGAAAATCAATATTCCGCGAATAGCATTCAGGTGCTTGAGGGGCTTGAGGCCGTAAGGAAAAGGCCTTCAATGTATATCGGAGATGTAGGGGAGAGGGGTTTGCACCATCTTGTTTATGAGGTAGTCGACAACAGTATAGACGAGGCTCTTGCAGGATATTGTACTCATATTGAAGTATGTATCAATGAAGACAATTCAATAACGGTAAAGGACAACGGACGAGGTATTCCTACGGGTATGCACGAGAAGGAGCACCGTTCCGCTCTGGAGGTGGTACTGACAGTGCTCCACGCCGGCGGAAAGTTCAGCAAGGACAGCTACAAGGTGTCCGGAGGTCTGCACGGTGTCGGTGTGTCCTGCGTGAATGCCCTTTCAGACTATCTTAAGGCTGAAATCCATCGTGAGGGCAAGATTTTCGTCCAGGAATATTCAAAAGGAAAGCCGACCACTTCAGTAGATGTGATCGGAGAGGCTTCAGATACAGGTACTTTTGTTACTTTCCATCCTGATGCCGAGATCTTCGCTACGACTCAGACATACAAATACGACACGTTGGCGGCCCGTCTCCGCGAGCTGGCATTCCTCAATAAGGGAATACATCTGTCGCTCACAGACAAGAGGGACCCTTACGAGGGTGCTCCAAAGGGAGTCTTTGCGGCAGAGAAGAATGTTGCTGAGGTGTTCTATTCCGAGACCGGACTCAAAGAATTCGTGGAGTATCTTGACGGAGGTTCCGAAAAGCTCATCCCTGAGCCTATCTGCCTTGAGACTGACAAGATCATTCCTATCGAGGTGGCTCTCCAGTACAATACAGGTTTTTCGGAGAAGCTCCATTCGTACGTGAACAACATCAACACTATAGAGGGAGGTACGCATCTCCAGGGATTCCGTACGGGTCTTTCAAGGACATTGAAGAACTATGCGGAGAAGAACGGTATGCTTGCCAAGCTCAAATTTGAAATCGATGCATCAGACTACCGCGAGGGACTTACTGCCGTAATTTCCGTCAAGGTCGCTGAGCCTCAGTTCGAAGGACAGACAAAGACGAAGCTCGGTAACCCTGAAGTCGTGTCTGCCGTATCCCAGGCGACTGCAGCCGCTCTCGACACATATCTTGAGGAGAATCCGAAGGAAGCCAAGATGATCATTGAGAAGGTCATTCTTGCAGCTACTGCACGTCACGCCGCACGCAAGGCACGTGAAATGGTCCAGCGCAAGACGGTCATGTCAGGTGCAGGCATGCCAGGAAAGCTTGCAGACTGTTCCGAGAGGGATCCGGAGCGTTGCGAACTCTTCCTTGTCGAGGGAGATTCCGCAGGCGGTACCGCAAAGCAGGGCCGCGACCGCTTCACACAGGCCATACTTCCTCTCAGGGGTAAGATCCTCAATGTGGAGAAGGCTATGGAGCACCGTGTGTTCGAAAGTGAGGAAATACGCAATATATACACCGCCCTTGGAGTGACAGTGGGCACGGAGGAGGACAGCAAGGCTCTCAACCTTTCAAAGCTCCGCTATCATAAGGTCATAATAATGACCGATGCCGATGTCGACGGTTCACATATCGCGACACTAATCCTTACATTCTTCTTCCGTTATATGTTTGACCTTATCCGCAACGGATATGTATATCTTGCGACTCCTCCTCTCTATCTTGTCAAGAAAGGCAAGACGGAAAGGTACTGCTGGACAGAGGAAGACCGCAGGAATGCCACTATGGAACTCGGCGGAGGCTCTGACAAAGGTGTTACCGTGCAGCGTTACAAAGGTCTCGGAGAGATGAGTGACGAGCAGCTCTGGTCCACTACTATGGATCCTGCCAGACGTCTTCTCCGTCAGATCACTATCGACAATGCTGCCGAAGCGGAGCGTACTTTCTCTATGCTTATGGGAGATGATGTGCCGCCGCGCAGAGAGTTTATCGAGGCGAATGCTCATTATGCCAATATTGATGCGTAAAACCAGATAAAATGGTGTTTTCTGCGTTGCAGATCAGTTCTCATTTTATTTGATTTTATATTTTAACTAAAGAAAAGTGTACTAATTAATATAAATTATGGATATTTTTGATAGAATAGCGAAAGATTCGGGTGGTCCTATCGGACAGTATTTCGAGCAGGCGTTCGGTTATTATATGTATCCCCGTCTGGAGGGAGAACTTGGCCCTCATATGATATTCAACGGCAAACCTGTACTCAACTGGAGCCTGAACAACTATCTTGGACTTGCAAATCATCCTGAGGTACGCAAGGCTGACGCACAGGCAGCTGCAGACTGGGGACTTGCCTATCCTATGGGAGCAAGGATGATGTCAGGCCATACACGCTATCACGAGAAACTTGAAAGGATTTTCGCCGATTTCGAGAAAAAGGAAGACGCATTCCTCTATAATTTCGGCTACCAGGGTATCGTCTCTACGATTGACGCTCTTACAACCCGTCACGATGTGATTGTATATGACGCGGAGTGCCACGCATGTCTGCTTGACGGTATCCGCCTCCATATCGGAAGCAAATACAAATACCGCCACAATGATATAGCTGACTGTGACAAAGTGCTTGCAAAAGCCTGCGAGGAAGCTGAAAAGAACGGCGGCGGAGTATTGCTCATTACTGAAGGTGTATACGGAATGACAGGCGCGCTCGGCAAACTTGACGGCATCTGCGCCCTTAAGAAGAAATACAACTTCAGGATCATGATCGATGACGCGCACGGTTTCGGACTTCTCGGAGACCACGGACGCGGAACATCCGAGCATTTCAATGTGATGGATGAGATCGACCTTTATATCGGAGCATTTGCCAAGAGTATGGCTTCGATCGGAGGTTTCGTAGCCGGTCCGAAGAAGATCATCAACTATCTTCGCGCCAATATGCGTTCCCAGATGTACGCCAAGTCCCTTCCTATGGCTCTTGTGCTCGGAAACATCAAACGTATGGAGATCATAGACTCTCCTGAAGGCGACCAGCTCCGTGAGAAATGCTGGACTATCACCCACGCTATCCAGAAAGGTTTCACAGATCTCGGATTCAACATAGGCGAGGCTGAGGCATGCGTTACTCCGGTGCATCTTCCAGGTACTCCGGCACAGGCTACAAAAATTGCGAAGGAACTCCGTGAGGATTACGGAATCTTCTGCTCTATCGTAGTATATCCTGTAATCCCTAAGGGAATGATCATCTTCAGGATCGTCAGCACCGCTGTTCATACTATGGAGGATGTCGAATATACTTTGAAGGCTTTTGCTGAAATCAAGAAGAAACTTGATGCCGGTGTATACGACGGAGATGAAATCGCAGCAATGACCATCAGATAATTTTATTGTCAGCATTCCTGGCTATGCCTGGAATGTCAAAAAAGTCGATTATGAAGAATTACTTTCAGAATAAGGTAATTATTATTACAGGAGCCAGCTCAGGAATTGGGTTGGCTTCTGCCAAATTATTCGCCTCATACGGAGCCAGGCTGAGTCTGGCGGCAAGGTCTCTCGACAAACTGGAGGCTGTAGCGAAGGAGATCGGGACGGATAATGTCCTATGCGTAAAGACGGATGTTTCCGTTGAAGCGGACTGCCGTAATCTCATTGAACAGACAGTCAGCAGATTCGGAAGGATAGACATTCTTGTCAACAATGCCGGACTTTCCATGAGGGCCCTTTTCCGGGATCTCGATCTGAGCGTGGTCAAGTCGCTGATGGATGTGAACTTCTGGGGGACTGTGTACTGCACCAAGTTCGCACTCCCTTATCTGCTTGAAGCAAAAGGCTCTGTGGTAGGTGTAATATCTATCGCGGGTTATGCCGGACTTCCGGGCAGGACAGGGTACTCGTCTTCCAAATATGCAATCAGGGGGTTCCTTGACACATTGAGGATAGAGCATCTGTATGACGGTCTCCATGTCATGGTGTTTGCACCTGGCTTTACTGCATCCAATGTCCGCAACGCCGCGCTTACAGCCGACGGCTCACGTCAGGGAAAGACTCCGCGTGACGAGGGCAGGATGATGACGGCGGAGAAGGTTGCCGAATATATGGCGAAGGGACTTGCCAGACGCAAGTCGGAGATGATACTGACTCCGATAGGCAAGCTTACCGTATTTATGAACAAATGGTTCCCGCGTCTGACTGACAGGCTGGAGTTCAGCTATATGGCCAAAGAGCCTGACAGCCCGTTCAGGAAGAAATAAGAAATTTTTATATGGATAAGGTCAGATTCCCGCACGGCTATAAGGTTTATCTGCCGCTTGCAGTCCTGTTTGTTTTCATATTCCTGTTTATGCCGCGTACCGGCAATTTCAAATATGACTACAAAAAGGGTTCTCCCTGGATGTATGAAACATTGATTTCACAGTTTGATTTCCCGATTCTGAAGACTGCGGCGCAGCTTCAGGAGGAGAGGGAGAAGGCCGGTTCCGGAGTCATACCTTATTACAGGTATTCCGAAGGCGTGGCTGATGAGAAGATGCACGCTGTCGAGTCCGCGAATCTTGGGGACTACAATTATCTCAGGCCGGCGATCCAGAAGATAATGGCCGAGATCTATTCCCGCGGAGTCGTGTCGGAGCTTGAGGACGGTTCGGGCAACACCTGGTCCGTAATCTATATCCAGAAGGACAAAAGGGCTTCCAAATATCCCGTATCTGAGACATATAGGGTCTCGGAGGCACGCGCGAGGCTTCTTTCAGAACTCAGACGCAGAAATATTGACTGTGATGTGGATTCCCTGTGCCGCTACAGCGGTGTCTATGACCTCATTGTTCCGAATCTGGAGTTCGATCCCCAGACTACGGAACTGATACACGACGAGTCCGTGGATTATATCTCTCCTACTTCAGGGGTTGTAAATACAGGCCAGCTGATAGTCTCCCACGGAGAGATAGTCACAGCAGAGATCGAGCAGCTCCTTGATTCGTACAAGGCAGAGTATGAAAACAGCCTCGGCTATACCGGATCGCAGTTCCTGCTTTGGGGAGGCAATGCCCTGCTGGCGTTCGCGCTGGTATTCATCCTTTTCTTCACGATATTTTATACCAACCCGAATATATTTTCGGAATTCAACAGATACTGCTATCTTCTTGTGGTATTTTTCATAGCTGTGCTCGCTACCTATGTGGTGGAGCGTACCGGACACGAAAATATGTATCTTGTACCGTTCTCCCTGATCGCGCTGTATCTTGTGGCATTCTTCAGGACGAAGGTGGTCTATCCGGTATATATGGTGTCGCTGCTCCCGCTTCTGCTTTTTGCACATAACGGTATAGAACTCTTTATTATGTATCTTGTGGCAGGCGTGACGGCTATTTTCTCATTCAGATATTTCCATAAGGGGTGGCAGCAGTTCGTGACGGCGTTCTTTGTGCTTCTGTCGCTGCTGACGACCTTCTTCATGTTCAGGCTGATAGCCGGAATGAAAGGGTTCAATGACTACCAGTCACTGCTTTATCTGAGTCTCGGGGCGTTCTTCTCCGTGGCCGGATATCCTCTGATATATCTTTTTGAGCGTATTTTCGCGCTTGTGTCCAATTCGCGTCTGATAGAGCTGAGCGATACCAACAACAAGCTGCTCAGAGAACTTGCCCACAAGGCTCCGGGCACTTTCCAGCATTCGCTTCAGGTCATGAATATGGCCGATGCCGCTGCCCGTGCAATCGGTGCCAATGTGCTTCTTGTGCGTGCCGGCGCGCTGTACCATGATATAGGTAAGACAGCCAATCCTCTGTGCTTCATTGAGAACGAGACTCTCGGGGCGCATTACCACGAGGGGCTTTCGCCTTCGGACAGTGCCAAGGACATCATCAGGCATGTTACCGACGGTCTTGCCATAGCTGAGAAGGCCAACCTTCCGGGTGTGATAAAGGAGTTTATCGTTACCCATCACGGAAATACCTGTACGGCATATTTCTACAACAAATATCTCGAACAGGGGGGCAATCCTGCCGATGCTTCTGATTTCTGCTATAAAGGACACCGTCCTACGACCAAAGAACAGATCGTACTTATGCTCTGCGATACACTGGAGGCAGCTTCGAGGACTTTGAAGGATTTTTCCCAGAACAATATTTCAGAGCTCGTGGAACGGATTTTCCGGACCAAGATGCAGGACGGACAGTTCGATGATGCGGACATTTCGCTCAAGGAGTTGAGCATACTCAAAAATGTGCTGAAGGAGTATCTTATGCAGGTCTACCACGCAAGGGTCGTCTATCCGAAACGTCTTTCAAGAAACGGAAAGTAGTACATTCCTGTTTTCGGATGAAGATTCAAGATAGAAGTGCAACGGTGTGGGGTTAACCCCACACCGTTGTGCGTTCCAGGGCGACACAAAAAAA
>VSOK01000040.1 GCA_009774765.1 Bacteroidales bacterium | reverse complement strand
CAAGCGCGATATCATACTTTTTGTCCACCCTTGAAAAGTCAAGGAAAAATCATCCTACTTTTTGTCCAGGTGACCTCCGTTTTTATAATTTCAAATGCGGCTCCAGGTACCAAGAAAGCCTCCTAATCAACCGATTAAGAGGCTTCTCTATTTTATCTGGGTTATACTAAAGGAATACTAATCAGCAAAACCTCGCCCAATCAACTCAAATGATAAAAAGTCGTAAGACTTAATTTCGATATCATTGTATAATTTTCTACTGTATATATTTCATTACTTTGAAAATGAACAAGCAATGCCTATTCCCCAATTATAGAAATGTAACGCTGTAAAGAGGCGATTTCAGCTTGTGCTACAATTTTCTGAAAGTCTTGTTGCTGTCCTTGCGTGTGCGATGCCTCCAATGCCTTATAATAAGCAATCTTCTCATCGTTGCTTCCTTTAAGATTGACAATTGTGTATCCATTACGAAGAAGATACAAGTTCATAAGCAGGCGTGATGTCCGCCCATTACTGTCAATAAAAGGATGAATCCTCACAAGTTCGTCATGAAGATATGCCGCGACCAATATAGGGTGCTCGCCAGCTGCTTCCTTATCACGATATGCAAGCATAAAATCCTCCATTTGTTTTTCTATCAGATATGGTTGAGGCGGCAGATGAGTGCTACCTGATATCATAACAGGCACGGTGCGATATCTTCCTGCGTTCTCTCTGTCTATGCCATACAGAACGATAGAATGTATCTCTTTTATAGTCCTTTCACCAATTTCAATATCGCTCTTTGCAAAATCCCTTATATAGTCAATGGCTTCGGAATGGTTGATTGCCTCAAGATGTTCGCGCATTGATTTTCCTGCAATCGTGACACCCTCATTTACTACCAGTTCCGTTTCCTGCAGGGTCAATGTATTGCCCTCTATACGGTTGCTCTCATAGGTGTATTCTATAGCAAAGGCCTCCTCTATCTTTTTAAGAGCCTCGGCTGGCAGCGGGCGTATATTTGACAACTTTGTTTTCAGATTGTCAGACTTCTGTAAAAGATGACTCAGTTCCTTTTCCATAAAAAAACAATTAAGTGTCACAAAGATAATTTATCTTTTCTATTTTCACTTTGAGTTTCTATGTCTTATTATATTACAAAAAGATTATGGTCTCATTTTCACACAAATAGCCCATAAATTTCAAGTGCAAGAATTTTTGCAGTAAAATGAGACAATATCTATGGATGAGATTTGACAATATAAATCATCAAGAAGATCTTGATGATGAGCTACCATTTTAACATCATGAGGTATACTAAAAGAATACTAATCTGCAAAACATCATAAAACAAGGACAGGCACAGTCAAACATCTTTTATCGTAAAAGACTGGTTTCTTTACTTTATTTATATTTTGGCTGACTTTGTTTTAGGGCGTATCTACCGGCTCCGGGTACTATCAAAAGCTCCAGATGATTGAATGTAAATCATCTGGAGCTTTTGTCTTAATCGCTGCGCCCATAACAGGTGGGTTCTTACAACATATTGTCTGTCAATCAATTGCAAAACAGTGTAGTCCATACAAGGCATACTGTTTTATAACACATTGAGCCTCACCACATTGCAGAGACCCACCTATAACCATTGAAGCCGGTATGGCAATCAAGATTCTTTCAGGAATGTCTGCGCCGGAAATGGAACCAGATGAAAAGCACTGCGGCAATCAGTCCGGCTGTGACATTTGAGACCACCGCTCCCAGACGAAGCCCTTCAGGAGCCTGCATAATATATGAGACCACCACACACGTCATAAAGGTGGCAGGAATCAATGTAATCCAATAATTTTTGAAATGCACGGCAAGATAGACAGTCGCAGTCCAGAGGAAGATTGTGGCCAAAGTCTGGTTTGACCAGGCGAAATATCTCCAAAGGACATCAAAATTGACTTGTGTAAGTATGATGCAGACCACAAAAAGAGGGATCGCAATCAGGAATCTCTTTCCAAGACGGTCCTGTCTGATACCGGTCGCATCGGCAAGCGTAAGGCGCGCACTCCTGAACGCCGTATCTCCGCTGGTAATCGGACAGGCGACGACTCCAAGCACAGCAAGGATTGACCCGAAAGTTCCCAGCAGGCCTTTTGAAATGCTGTTGACCACAGTCGCTGGTCCTCCTGCGGCTACAGCTTCACTTATACTTGGCGTATCTCCGAAAAATGCTATAGTCGCGGCACACCAGATCAACGCCACAATCCCTTCAACCACCATTGCACCGAAAAATACCGGACGGCACTCCCCTTCTTTGGTGACACATCGTGCCATCATCGGTGACTGGGTAGCGTGAAAACCGCTGATCGCCCCGCAGGCGATGGTCACGAACAGGAAAGGAAATACTGACAGTCCTTTGGGATGAAGATTCTCCAACGTCATCTCCATCATCCTGAGCGAACCGTTGAATTGCCCAATTATAATCGCAACGGTTATTCCGACAGCCATTATCAGCAGAGCAGCTCCGAAAAGAGGATATATCTTGCCTATGACCTTATCTATAGGCAACACTGTAGCAATGATATAATATATGATTATCACTATCGACCACACAAGCACGGAAATACCTGTCATAGAGGATAGCAGAGCCGCAGGAGAGCTGACGAACACCGTCCCGACGAGAATAAGAAGAATGACAGAGAACACCCTCATGACCGTGCGCATACCCCTGCCAAGATATTTGCCTACAATTTCAGATACGGATATTCCGTCGTGCCGCATAGATATGACACCGGAAAGATAATCGTGCACAGCCCCTGCGAATACCGACCCCAACGTTATCCAAAGGAAAGCCACCGGACCGAACATCGCCCCGAGAATCGCTCCGAATATCGGACCGGTCCCGGCAATATTAAGAAACTGGATCAGGAATGCCTTATACCACGGCATCGGGACATAGTCAACACCATCATTCAGACGGCAGGCCGGTGTCCGGGACAAATCGTCAAAGCCTACTATCCTCTGAATATATTTTCCATACACGAAATATCCTGCAACAAGAAATGCAAGACAAGAGATAAAGGTTATCATAGTGCCATCCTGTTAAAAAACATACAAATTTATCACATCTTTCAACAACAGCCAAGCACCTTTCCAATTCTTTCAAGTTCCTGAAAGCTTTGAAAGAACCAGACATTACCCTCATCAATGAACTACTCCGCCACAATCTCCACAATATTGCCTTCCGGGTCAAGGATGACGCTTTCATAACAGCCGTCACCAGTCACCCGAGGCTCGCCAGAAACCGAATATCCATCCTGTCTGAGCCGGTCAGTCAAGACATCCACCATATCGCGGCTTCCGGCTGAAATAGCCAAATGCGCCAGGCCTTTAAGTCTGCCACGTACTGGAGGCTCATCCATATCTGGGACATTCATCAGTTCTATCCGTGCCGTCCCCGGACCTGACGACAGGAAATACGAAGTGAATCTCTTCTTTGGATTCACATATTTCTCACTGCTGACGAACCCGAAATATTTCATATAGAACTCCCTGAGCAATTCCATGTCTTCCGCCCATACAGCAATATGATCTATTTTTGCAAACATACTAAATACAGACAAATTATTCTTCCGATGAATTTTCCTTCAGCCACTGAAGACGTCTCAGGTCAGGCAGATGCCTGATTGTAAAATCATCAAAGTCCGCTTTGAACCCGGTACCGTCAGGACTGGCGGCCATCATCCCCACCATAACAGGACAGTTGTCCTGCATCCACGCATTGCGCATCATCACATATTCCTTGTCATCGAAAGAATAAAATATCTCCACGGCATCCAGCCGCCTTACAGCCTTTATCCACACGAAACGGACCGGTCTGTCCAAAGGAATTATGCTCCAGTCACTTGTCTTGTGCGTAACCACTGTACTGAGATTATACTTCCCGTCCACGAATTCTATTCCGGCCTTGATATAGTTTTCCTGATCGATGCGCAGCATCAGACCTGACTGGTCAAAACGCGCGCTGTAGTCACCTGAGATCTTGACTTTCACTTCAAATTCACCTCCGCGCACAGTGTACAGGAACGGTGCGTCATCTACCGTGAATCCGTAATGGGATATGCGCCAATAATCCGTCTGAGGCGTCACATCCATAGAAAGCCTGCCGGACTTTATCTCCCAATGCTCAGGCTCATTGAACCATTGCATCATTTCAAGGGTCTGTGCAAATCCCGTCTGGGCCATAATGCCTGCAATCAGGCAAAAAACGATTTTCCTTATCTCCATAATTACTTCCGTTTTACAAAAAACAAACACAATCATTGTTTTGATTAACTTTGCAAAGGTAAGACACCGCTATACATCACACAATGCTTATTAATAACCATTTTTCATAAAACATTATGGGTGTGGAAAACAAACTTGGAAAAGAATTTCTTTCCCAGGACTTCTCAGATGAGAAACTGTATTCAGAAACGATTGAAAGCTACAAAAACACCGCTTTCAATTATGCACGGATAGAAAACTCGATAGCAGTATTGAGCGACATACAGTCCAACAGGAGCTATATCTACTACGGAGGGCTTTCAAGAGTGCTCGGGATAAAGGAAACCGGATCTTCAGCCGAAGTCCATTCCATCTGGGAAGAAGAAATATTCAGACTCATACACCCGGATGACCTGGCCGAAAAACATCTGCAGGAACTCAGATTTTTCCATTTCATCAAACATCAGCCGAAGCAGAAACGACAGGAATATTATCTTGCCCAGCAGCTCAGGATGAAAAACACATCGGGAAACTACATTCCGGTACTTCACAGGATATTTTACCTCCCTTTCCAGCAAAGCCTGAGACTTGCCCTATGCCTGTACAACCACACGACGATATGCCTTCCGTCACAATGTATGATAATCAACTCTGCAGACGGACAGATTACTCAGCTCGGTAAGCAGAATGATACAAAAATACTGTCCGGACGTGAAATCCAGATATTGCGTCTTATAGACAAGGGAATGATGAGCAAGGACATTGCGGAGGCACTCTCGATCAGCATAAACACAGTGAGCAGGCACAGACAGGAAATATTGGGCAGACTTCAGGTGAAAAATTCAATTGAAGCCTGCCGTATCGCCAAAGACCTGAAACTTATCTGAAGCATTCAAATCTCCGGATATCCACAAGACAAAATTATTTTCTGCAGGCCGGGCGTGCCGTCAGCATTCTGACCAGATGCTTTCTGACAGCCTCACCCTGTCTGTCATCAGTGATAAGATAGGAGCGGTTGCCGTCAGGCGTTTCCGTAAAGACAGTAGCACCGTCAGCCGTAACCTCTATAGTACCTTTCGGAGATTCCGTAAAAAACTCCGGACGGTTGTCGACACAATACAGCACAGAAGTCAAATCCCACACAGGACGGTCGTACGGCATAGGAAGATATGCCTTATACGCCTCCACCACAGGATGAGGTCCGGAAGACCATCCGAAATCATTTTCAATGCTATCCCCCGGATATTCTATCCCGATACCGACTTCAAACGGAGATGTCACCAGAGCCGTAGGCCACTCCTCAAACACTTTCTTCGCAGATTCGATATCTTTGACAATATTGTACTCATAGAAATCCCTGTCCGACATACATCCTCCCATAGCGCACAGCATCTTTACCTTACGTGCGACCAGTTCCTTTCCTGACAATGGAGAATATTCATCTGCAGAAGTTTCCAGCAGTCTTGCAAGGTTGGTGGAAAATCCTACAGAGACTACTGTAACCGAATTGTCAGGCATTCCAGCAAGAATTTTACGGTAAAGAATATAGGCATCAGGATAATTTTCATATCCGCTGCACGAACGCTCAAAAAGAGGAGAGCCGTCGTCCGACTTCATTCTTACGACAGCCTTGGCATAGTTTACGGCATCTGTCTCGCAATCTGCACCTCCACGTATAATCCCGACCGGGACATCAGGATAACCGTACCAGGTCCCCATGATATCAACAAATTCAGCAGGGGCCGTACCTTCCTTATTGATGGTCACGGCAAGAAGCCTGGCCTTGCCGGCATCAACATATTTGTAGAGCATATCAAGAGCCATCGCATCATCTATGTCATTGCCCATATCAGTCTCAAAAATAATATACGGCACCTGTGTACCAGCATCCCTGTCACGTCCGCAGGACATCACCGCCACAACGCAGACAATCAGCAAACAAAATTTTTTCATCTGTCATTAATTTTTTGCAAACCGGCAGTTGCAACTGCCGGTTTTACATCAAAACAACTGCACCATAAACTATCGTACAGTTTTAACCGGATGCAAAGTTATTTCTTTACTCGGCAAAATGCAACCCGTCGAGCTTGTCCCAGGCACCACGGGTGAAGTCAGGGACTCTCACCGGAAAGACCCTGCTTAACCATATTCAGAGTCGTCAGCTTTAATTGGCTCCGGCAGCTACTATAAGTCCCAATCCCACAAGAAAAAAAAGAAACATCACAGCAAGCAGCATATTGACATTCCTGGACGAGCCTTTGAATTCTTTCCAGACGAATACACCCCATAGGGCTGCAATCATAGGAGCACCCTGTCCCAAAGCATACGACACGGCCGCCCCGGCTTTTCCGGAAGCGATATAGCTGAAGGACGTACCCAAGCACCATATTGCACCACCCAACATACCGACCAGATGAGTGTTGAAACTTCCCTTGAAATATTCCGAATAAGACACCGGAGTTCCCACAAAAGGTTTCTTCATCACAATTGTGTTGAATATAAAATTGCTCAACAGCACTCCTGCAGAGAAGATAAAAATTGCACTATAAGGAGTCAGTCTTCCGGCGGCAGGAGACGCAAAATTATCAAGATCCATTGCAGCTGCGACAAAACGGTAAAAGAATGACATCAATATGCCGGCAACCACAGCAAGCACAATACCTTTCCTTGAAGACTTCCGGTCCCGACCGTTCCGGTTCATTCTTCCGGAAGCAATACCATTGCATATTATAGCAACGACAATAAGCGCGACGCCGGCAAAAAGTATCACGGGATTTCCTTTAGGAGCCCCCATATAATTGATTATCACTCCCAGGACAAGAGAAAGTCCTACTCCAAGCGGGAAAGCGACCGACATTCCGGCAATTGACGTTGATGCAGAAAGAAGTATATTGGATGCATTGAATATAATACCTCCCAATATGACACTGAAGACATTTATCCAGTCCGCCTGTGCCAAGTCCTTCAAAAACGGACGCCCTTCAGTACCTGCACTTCCCATTGTAAATGAAACAAACAGAGAGAACAGAAACATTCCTATAACATAATCCCAATAGAACAGTTCATATCTCCAGGATTTTGCTGCAAGTTTTTGGGTATTTCCCCAAGACCCCCAACACAACATTGTCACGACGCAGAATACAACCGCCGTCAAATAATTTCCTACTATAAACATAATTTATAAAGATTTAACAGTTTTTTCAATCACAGCGACCATTCCACCGTTGGAAGCGAAACGGAACGGAAATGTCTGTCCATTTTTAAGGACTACTCTCATTTTCCGGTAATCCTTAGCATTTTTTGACGCATTGATCCCGTCCACATAGACAGTCACATCATATACACCTTCAGGAAGAAAAGACAGGTCAACGGACGCCTCCTCCTCACTCCCGGCAGACATAGCTCCGACAAACCATCTGTCACCGCTGCGTCTTGCGACAGCTATATTATGCCCTATCTCTCCCCAAAGAGGAACGGTTTCATCCCATACAGCAGGAACAGTCTTGAGAAAATCAAGACATTCCGGATTCTCATCATATTTGGAAGGGCTGTCAGACAGCATCTGCAGCGGACTTTCATAAACGATATACATAGCAAGCTGATGGCATCTGGTCCCTTGGCCCATAGGCTCCACATTATTGATACGGAAAAGTTCCGGCTGGACATTCAGCATTGCCCCTGGAGTAAAGTCCATCGGTCCGGCCCATTGGCGCAGATAAGGAATGATCAGCTGATGTACCGGTGTACATCTGTCACTCCACTTGTTATATTCAAGACCTACAACACCTTCACGTGTCATAATGTTCGGATAACGTGCACGCATACCCTCAGGAGGATATGAACCGTGAAAATCAAGAAGCATCCGGCATTCAGCTGCCTTTTGGGCGACACGTTCATAAAAATCAACCATTCTTGCATCATTCCTGTCCATAAAGTCTATCTTGACTCCTTTCACTCCCCATCCGGACATCATTTCAAATGCCTCATTCAACTGTCTGTCAATATTTATCCATTTGGCCCAAAGACACACCCCGACTCCCTTTTTCTCAGCATAGGAGCACACGGCAGGGATATCGGTTTCAGGATTAATATAAAGCAGGTCATCCTTTCCTGACCATCCTTCATCAATCAAGATATATTCTATGCCATGCCGGGCCGCATAATCAACCATATACATATATGTTTCCGTATTTATCCCGGCTTTAAAATCCACTCCATATATATTATTGTTGTTCCACCAGTCCCAAAGAACCTTGCCGGGTCTTATCCAGGAATAGTCCCCAACCGTCTTTTCCGACAGCAGCCACACAAGGTCACTTGCCAGAATTGAAGCATCAGAATCAAAAATACCGGCAACACGCCACGGGAAACTCCTGTCAAGACTGCATTTGACGATATAAGGATACCGTTCTACGGCATACAGCTTATTTGTACCGTCAAAATATTCCTCACGTGAAGGGTAATTCGCCAGGACCCCTTCAAAGCCACGTCCCGTAGGACGCAGATAGGATCCGGAATAATTCCGCAGATCAGCCTCAGCAAGAAGGACTGAACATCCTCCTGTCTCCACCATAACAGGCATAATTGAAAACATATCCTCAGGCAAATCTTTCAGGCTGCTCAAGGTATAATCCTCTTCAAACCAATTCTGCAGGTCTTTCGTCAACAACGTATAAGACATACATTCTGGCTCAAACACATAAGAGATATGCTCCGTATCCACAACACCGTCTCTGTCCGCCTTCCCGACAAACCGGTACGCCACTCCATCGTCATACGCCCTTACAACGAAATCATAGTCACGATAGACAAATGTCAGCTGATTGTAATTTTCCCTTATGACCGCACTTTTTCTTTGAACGGCATAAGGAAGCATATTGTCAACCGACCGTCTCTTGACAGATTTCAGGGCTGCAGTCCCATTCCACAGACAACCATTTACCGAGATGGAAGGCGAAGGGCACGAGAAAAGTTTCGTCTCGCCTCTGAACACATCCAAAGAGATTCCTTCATCTGTAGACGAGACTATGACTTTATTGTTCAATGAAGGCGAACAAAGCGTATAATCCTTTGCTGAGACCACCACTGAAAATCCCAACAGTACGTATATGGCTATAATTATATCTTTTTTCATCTCACATCTGTTTTCCTGTCACTTGACGCACCAGAGCCTCCAAAGCAACATTATGATTTGCTTCATCCAAAATAAGATAACAATGATTCCCGTCAGGATCTGCAGTAAAGATGCTATAGCCGTTTTCGTCTATTGCAATCCTGCCGGGTTCCGAGTACCGGAAAATACCGTTTTCTGGTTCTACCCCTGCCATGACAGAAGTAAGATCCCAGGTCTGACGATCGTATGGCATTTCCATATAATTACAATATGCTATAGCCAACGGATGCTTTCCCGCATCACCGAAATCATTCAAAATGCTTGTATGCGGATACAAAAGTTTATTTCCAAGTTCCCATCCGCTGACAACCATCCTGACCGGGCATTTCTCAAACACTGTCCGAGCCGCAGGAATATCACAGACCACATTATATTCAGGAAACATATTTTCCGCGTCAAACATTCCTGCCATAACAGACAGCAATTTCACTTTCTTTTTCATCAGTTCAACTCCTGTAAGACTGGAGATGTCATCCGCACCCGAGTCCAAAAGACGTCCGATATTTGTAAGTGGTCCCACTGCAATCAGCACCACACTGTTGTCTTCAGCCTCAACGAGCTTCTTCCTTATCACACGGAAACCCTCTTCTACAGAATCCGGATTTATTTGCGGAACGAGCAGTCTATGTCCGTTGACTTCAGCGGAAAGGGTTGGAACAAGATAATAATAATCGTCAGGAGTAACCCCGTCGTATGCAAATCCGACAGGGATGTCACTATGCCCATTGTACCGGCAATATCCGTCTACAAATTCTATCGAATGCACATTATTCTTGCTGACAGTCACCGCCTTCAAGTCAATTATGTCATCCCTGTCATAATTCAGAAGCATCTGGAGAGCAAGCACATCGTCAATGTCATTTCCAAGATCGGTATCAAAAATGACCGGAATCGTATTCCTGCTCCCGTAACTGCAGGACGAAATCAAAGCCGCAGCCAGCATTATAAAAACCAGTTTCTTTATCATTTCTCAAAAATATATTTTAATGTTCTGTCATTCTGGATATCATCAAACTCAGATTCAGGCAAAGCCGCATCAGCCACATCCGCATCTATTCCTATATATCCCAAAGGAGTATATCCTCCTTCAAAATAATTGGTATTGGCGAACCTCACTGAAGGAAGCATACCGGAAGGGTCAAGAATGGCCAAAGCCAGAATATATTCTCCACACGGAATATCATCCACGACAAAATCCGCATCGACAATCACCTTTTCCGGATGTATATCCCAGTCATACGTGTCTACATTCCATTTGTCCCCTGGCATCCATTCCGTTATTCTGACACCATCGACAACATACCCGAATACCTTTTTGTGCGTATATCTGTCAAGAAGAGCTATTTCCAAAGGCCAGTCATAATAAAATGGAGATGAACCCGTATTGGTCAAAGAAAAACTGCAGGAAACTTTTTCTCCATTTTTTACAACAGCATCATATTCAGCCTTGTCAAGAACATACCTATACCCCATCGCCTTCTGGAGTTCACCTGCTTTCCTTAAGAAAAGACTGTCACTCCAGTCTGCCCACGTGACACCGCCAAGATGGTTGCAATGCAGATTGCGGATCTGCTCAAGAGCGACCAGAAAAGTATCCGGATCCTTCAGACAGTCCTCCAGAGACCGGAATCCCGCAATCTTAAGATTGCCCCAATTCCAAGTGATTTCACCTCCGACAGGCTGGGTTTTCCAGCGGTCACCCAACTTCAGCATCTCCTCATAGCCTCTTGTCTGCTCCTGTTCTATTGCCCAGGAGTCCCAATATATACCAAATTCATAATCTTTAAACTCGTACGCATAACGCACCATGACCTTTTTGTTCCTGAAAGCTTTGGAGAATGCATCACCCAATACTTTTTCAAGACCGTCAACCCAGGTTCTTCCATAAATATGCTCCGGTTCATCGTGAGGAGGCCAATACGTACTCAAATCAGGATCGTGATGCTCACCCCACTCTCCTACTATCCCCATCTCAACATATGCGACACGGGGATCATTGTCCCAGGCTTTTCCAAGTTTTTCTACAAACTTCTCGACCCTTAACGCAAAATCAGGGTGAAAATATCCTCCTGTAATCTGTGTGAGCGAGTCCTCCGGATTCAAATAACAGGTCCACTCTCCCGGAACATTTCTATAAGGGGAAGTCTGCCCAGGCATATCATCAGGCCAATGCCATCCGTTCAGGTCATCCTGATTGGAAGGATCCTTAGGCTTACCTCCGTGCCACGGTTCAACCCACACAAGAAACGCCCGTGGAATCACTTTCATATTGATGTCCTCAACTCCTTCCCAACGGTGATTGCTGTAAGCTGTCACTTTGTCCACACCGTCAGATGCCACCCTTTCCATCATATTCCATTGCATATACTCCTTATTCATAGTTCCATAAGGGTAAGGATAACAGGAACGTTTGACATCTGTTCCAGGAGCAAAAAATTCACGCCATCCTTTCATTGTATTACGGAAAGCAGGCTCATATTCATTCATATGCACAATCACCTTGTTGCCCCTGCGCTCAACACGATATCCATCAGCCGGCTGACTGCAGGAACATAATACCGTTCCTGCAATCATCAGCAAAAAACATTTCAAGACATTCATTGCCATCACAATCATTTATCAAACACATAATGTAATGTACGGTCACTCTGAATATCATCAAAGCTCTTGAAATCCACTTTATAAGAATCAATGTCCTGTCCTATTCCTATATAGCCCATAGGGTGTCTTCCCCCGGTATAGTAATTCATGACAGCAAAGCGGAGTGAAGGAAGCATTCCTGAAGGATCCAGGACAGCAATCGCAATCGCATATTTACCAGGTCTGACATTTCCATCCAATGTCAGCTCCTCACTGATTTCATATTCAGGAGCAGGAGAAAGATACGAATGAGTAGCTTTGTCATAGTTGTCACCAGGCATCCACTGCGATATTCTTGGAGTATCAAGAACCTTCTTCCATACCGCCTCTTTCGTATCCGGGTCCACCAATGAGATTTCCACCGGCCAATCGTAATAGAAAGGTGATGAACCCGCATTTTTCACTTTGAATGAAACCTTGAACTTATTGCCATTATCCACCCTTACAGGATAATTGAATTCAGTTATCAGATAACGGTATCCCATAAGTTTTTGGGCATTGGACGCATAGACCATAAATGACGCATCATTGAAATTTGCCCAGGTAACGCCTCCGAGATGATTGCAATGCAGTTCACGGATCTGGTCTGTAACAAGTTCATTTATTTCAGGATTTTTAAGACAATCTTCAAGACTGTTGCACCCTGCCAGTTTCAGACTTCCCCAATTCCAGGTTATTTCCCCTCCGATAGGCTGCTGCTTCCATCTGTCACCCAATTTTTTGATGGCCTCATATCCCCTTTCATTTTCCTCTTCAATGGCCCAGGAATCCCAATACTGTCCGAACTCATAATCATTGAATTCGTATGCATAACGCACCATAACCTTTTTGTTCTTGAAAGCTTCCTTGAAAGCGTCACCCAAAGTTTTTTCTATACCTGGAATCCACGTACGTCCAGCGACATGAAACGATTGGGTATGCGGCAGCCAGACTGTAGTGATATTAGGGTCATGATGCTCTCCCCACTCTCCAATAAGCCCCATTTCAACATACGCTACACGCGGATCATTGTCCCAGGCCTCTCCAAGCTTTTTTATGAGTTTTTTCATCCTGTCCTGGAAAGAAGGATCAAAGTACCCTCCTGTACTTGGCGTATTGTTGTCGTCGGAACGGACTTCCTTCGGAAAATCCAAAGGCCAATGCCATCCGTTAAGATCATCAGGGTGAGTTGTCCAGGTATTCTTGGGCACACCTCCTTCGTATGGCTCCATCCATACGATATAAGGACGTGGAATCACTTTGATATTCTGTTCCTCAACTCCTTTCCAGCGATGATTGCTATAGGCAATAACTTTATCCACACCATCAGCTTCTGTCTCCTCCATCATATTCCACTGCATATACTCCTTTATCATAGAACCATAAGGATATGGATACTCAGCACGCATCCGGTCAATACCAGGGCCGAAAAACTCCCTCCATCCTTTCATCGGATTACGGAAAGCGTTGTAATATTCATACGGGCGTGATGATACGACACCGTCATTGACCACAATAGTTTCCTTGACATCGGCCAGACTGTTGTCGTCTTTCTCCATACAGGCATAAAACGCAGGCAGTGCAAAGCCGAGAACAAAGGCATATCTGAAAATTGTTTTCATTGCAATACTCTTTTATCAATAACCTGGATTCTGATCCGCTTCTGTCATCATATCGTTGCCGTCAATGGCATCCTGAGGTATAGGATAAAGAACATGGTACGGTTTTACTTCGATTTCCGGGAAAGCAGCCCTTACCTGTTCTGCAAGCTTTCCGAAACGCAGCAGGTCAAAACGACGGTGATGTTCACAGCAGAGTTCAAGGAGCCTCTCCTCAAGCACAACAGAAGCAAATTCTTCTTTAGTAAGACCGTCCTCTTTGGTTATCAATGATATTCCGGCACGTTTACGCACCTGATTCAGGCATTCGTATTTTGCATCGGTCTTGTCATCAATATTATTCAATGCTTCCGCCTTCATAAGAAGCACATCCGGATAACGCATCATAATATAGTTCAGCTGGTCATCTTCAATCACGGTTCCATATTCAGGATCACGGTATTTCATTATGCACGGAGGAGTCTGCGGCACCCCATTGTATTCTGTAGCAAAAAATGCCTGTTTCCTCTTGTCCTGCTGTTCATACCTGTCATACAGATACTGAGTAGGCCCGAAACCTCCCCAACCGCCTCCGGCCGTAGGGCCACCTACATTTCTCGGTCCCCAATAGCTTGACTGAAGGCTTCCTTCAAGCCCCCAGTTGCCGGAATGCCTGAACTGCACCTCAAAAATATTTTCTATTTCTTCATTCTTGTGGGACGGATCAAATATATCGGCATAATTATCATACAGAGAATATTTTCCGATTACATGATTCAATGCTCCAAGAGCCTCATCTGATTTTCCCCACTGAAGATAGAAACGACCCAACAATGAATATGCAGCATATCTGGTTGCACGTCCTTTATCTCCAGGCTCATCCCATTTGACAGGAAGTACAGCAGCAGCCTCACTCATATCCTTGACGATCTGGGTATAAACCGCATCGGCACTTTCTCTTGGCTTGTGCAGCGCATCAGGATCAACGGAAGTTTCAAGCCACATAGGAACGCCTCCATACATAGCAACCAAGTCAAAATAATATATAGCCCTCAGGAATTTGGCCTGGGCAATCATACTTTCACGTTCTCCCGCTGAAACAGGAGCATCAGCCGGCATATTGATGATTGTATTCGCCCTTTTTATACCGTCATAGCACCATATATAATGTTCCCTCAGAAATCCATGCGATGCTGAAAACGTATATATTTTCAGCTCGTTATATGCAGCCCATCCAAGATCGAAAGGCTCAACCTCATCTGTTCCGAAAGCATTGAGAGTTATAGACTGTTTTCCCACAAACACGAACTGCAACATACCGTATGCACCGGAAAGTGCCTTGTTCCAGTCATCTGATGAGGAAAACGAATTTTCCGGGGTAAGAGAACTCTTGGACACTTCATTCAGAAAGTCACTGCACGAAGAAACAGCAAGAGCACAAGAGCATAATATCAAATAAAAATATTTTTTCATAACAACTGTCAATTTACAATAAACGATTAAGCCGGGAAAAATCAGAAAACAAGAGAAATTCCTCCTATGAAAGCTCTCGCGCCAGGATATGTGTTTGTCGTATCCCAGGCCTCGACATCATATCCAGTAAAGGAAGTGAAAGTATACAGGTTCTGAACAGAGGCATAGATTCTCAGACTTGAAGCCCCGAACCCTCTTGTAACACGTGAAGGAAGCGTATAACCAAGCTCAAGATTCTTTATCCTGAGATAATCTCCTTTCTGAAGGTTGGCATTTGTTCCGTCACCATTGGCATAAGGACTTCCTATACGCGGAGCAGGATATTTATTGCTCGGACGGTCCATTGTCCAATAGTTTTCATAATAGTCAACGCTCATATTTCCCCATACATTGTATGAATTCTGATACCTGAGAAGACCATTGTTGATCATATGTCCACCGGCATAGTTGAGGAAAACAGTCAGATCAAATCCGGCAAATGAAAGGGTATTGGCAAATCCTCCATAGAACTGAGGCGTACTATATCCGCAGAATTCACGGTCCTCTCCATTTATGATACCGTTATTATCTTTATCATATATTTTTCTGTCTCCGGGAACACATCCGTATTTGGATGCCTCCAAAGCCTCATCAAGCTGCCATATACCTTCAGATTTCAACAGATAGAATTCGTTAAGAGAATGACCTACGAAAATCCATTTTCCGACATCCTGCTTTCCGTTGTACAGTTCCACTACATTATTATGGTTCCAGGTGAAATTGAACGAAGATGTCCATTGGAATTTTCCGGTGTTTACATTGACTGTATTAAGAGTAAACTCAATACCTTTATTGTCAAGCATCCCGACATTTGTAAGAGACGACACATAACCGGACTCATAAGGGAGAGGCACTGTCCACAACAAGTCGCTTGTCCTTTTCCAATATCCTTCTACTGTTCCTGAGAGCCTGCCTCCAAAAAATCCGAAATCAACACCCACATCCACCTGATTGGCTTTTTCCCATGTAAGATTGGAATTCGCGATCGTGCTGTAGACAGCACCGGTAGCAAGATTTCCTCCGAATACATAATCGTTGAAATATCCTCCTTCGCTTACAAGAGCGGAGAACTGGTAATCCCCTATATTCTGGTTGCCGAGACTTCCGACACTTACACGCAATTTAAGGTTGTTGACATTCTTCACATCCTTAAGAAAACTTTCCTGTGATATTCTCCAGGCAAAAGCGACAGAAGGGAAAAATCCCCAGCGGTGTCCAGGAGCAAAACGGGAAGAACCGTCTCCACGCATCGTTACAGTAGCAAGGTAACGTTCATCATAATTGTATGTCAATCTTCCATAAAAAGAAGCAAGAGTGGACGCCGAGGCAAATGAAGAGTTTGGTCCATGGTCTTCCGCGCCCCCAAGATTATTGTATTTAAGAATCGGATTCAAACCTTTTGACTCTGCCGTACTTGTCTCATAAGTATTGCGTGACGCTGAAAATCCTCCCATAACAGACATTTTATGCTTTTCGATTTCAAAATTGTATGTTACCGTATTTTCAGTCTGCATAAATGTACTTAGATTGGACATTATGCTTGCACGTCCTTCTTTCGGATAATGCTGTCCCATACGTCCGTCCTCATATTCGTTGACACGGAACGATGTATAGTTTACAGAATTTTCCGATCTGACAAACAAATTTTTCAAAGGCTCAGCCTCAAGATAAGCCGAACCGACCGCCATGAGCTTCTTGGTCTTCTTGTCAAGCAGCTCAACTATAGCCACCGGATTCGCCTTTGTATTAAGAAATCCATCAAAATACTCTCCGTCAGAAGCATAGATTGGAGCTGTAGGCTGTGAAGAGACAGCACTGTGCATAGTACCGTATCCTGAATCAGCCTCTTCATTTATATTGGTAAGATTTGAATACACTATATTGAACCTTGCTCCGGCCTTCAGCCACGGTTTAATATGAGAATCCATATTATAACGCAATGAAAGCTTGTTGAATGAAGAATTCTTTATTATACCCCGCTGATCATACCAGTCAACTCCAAGATAATTGGATATTTTGTCCGACCCTCCTGATACGGAAACATTATAATTCTGGAAACTTCCTGCCTGCGTCACAGCATCCTGCCAGTCCGTTGATTCTCCGCGGCTCAAAAGAAGAAGCTCTTCCGTTGTCCACTGGTAATCCTGCCCGGAAGCAGTCACAAGTTCGTAATACTGCCGGGCATTCATCATATCCTGCTTGTTGAGCATCATCTGGGCACCGGCGGAAGCACTGAAGGAAACACGTCCACGTCCTTTTTCACCACGTCTTGTAGTCACCAGCACGACTCCATTGGAACCTCGTGAACCATAAATGGCGGCAGAAGACGCATCTTTAAGAATTTCAATCGATTCAATATCCGATGTAGAAAGGTCCTGCATTCCGCTCATAGGCACGCCGTCCACGATATAAAGCGGAGATGTACCTGCATTTACAGAACCTGCACCACGGATTATGATTCCTGCATCAGCACCCGGTTTAAGATTGCCTGAAGTTACCTGCACTCCGGCAGCCATCCCCTGAAGCGCACTTGAAGCCATTCCGACCTTTGTGTTCTTAAGGTCATCCGTCTTTACGGAAGCTACAGCACCCGTAAGATCACTTTTCTTCATTGATCCATATCCGACAACGACCACATCATCAAGGAAATATGTATCAGACAACATTATTATGTCTATATTCCTGGTATTTTTTACCTCAACTGCCTTATCCACCATTCCCAGGTAAGAGAATAACAGAGTGTTTCCTACGGCTGCATCAATCGTATAAATTCCATTCCTGTCAGTGATGGCCCTTATATCCGTTCCTTCCACTGTCACGGAAACACCTATCAGCGGTTCTGAATCGGATGCCCTGACCGTTCCTGTGACTTTTATATTCTGCGCTGACAGCTGCATTGCACACAGCACTGAAAACAGCAGCAACATATATCTTTTCATATCTTATCGGTTATTAATGTTATTAGAATTGACGTACGGCAAGTGTTCCTATAGCCCAATTTTCACGGTCAGCATCACCTGTCACCACATTTTCAGCCTCATAGAAATTCACGTATTGCATCGCCCATATATACTCACTGCTTTTGACCTCGCAGGAAGTCCAATAATTATTGGCTGGTATGGCAAAACCTTTGGCAGCAATATCTGCTTTTACCCTGAACAATTCTACAAGTTCATCCGTTGACGGAAGAAACCAGTCATCGTAGGTTATTCCATCCTGCTGTGAAGAAAGACCTGAGCACAGCTCGGCAGGAGTTTCGTGAGAATAGGCATAAACAGATTTTGCCTCATTATCCTTTTCAACAAGAGATGAAGTATTGATCTTTCCTTTGTATAATCCAACAGAGGTATTGGCCGTATATGATACAGGAAGTCCTTTACACCAGTTCATTGCCGCATCCCCCAACGCATTTTTATATACGACAAGCCCGTGAAGCCCGCTGTCTGACGTATAGTATACTATACCTCCTGCAGATTCGGAAAAACGCTCAACAGGTATGTCCAATCTGCCTATATTACCTACACGGTTGTCACGGACCAATGTTATCGTATTGATTCCATAGCAGTATTCAGGGACAGTCACGGTCAGCGAACCGGAACTGTAAATGCCGGAAACTTCTATGTGCGTATCTTCAGGATATGAAGATGACTCAAAACGTATTTTGTCTCCGTCAGCAATCCCGTCGGCTGTGACGACAAGAGACCCGCCCGGTCTGACTGTCGGGGACGACAGTTTTATATCATTCAGAAGAATAACGTATGCGACATATAATTTTTCAGGAAGTACAGTTGTCAGCCCATTTCTTGTGACGGAAACCTCATAATATCCTCCGGCATTCTCCGGAAGACGTACAACAACCGAATAATTGTCAGCTTTGACAATCTCTGCCACAAAATTCTCTCCCCCATCCAAAGAGGAACAGGAAATAATGTCTGCTGCACTAAATCCTCGCCCCATAATTGTAGCATCTGTGCCAGGAATAGAATTGCTTTCCGCCGGCATCACTATATTTTTCAATACAGGAGCAACAGGAACAGGTTGCGAGGGAGCCTTATCGCAACCGCAAACTGCCGATACAAGAAATATCAAGACAGCGAAAAAGGTTAGTTTCCTCATAAAAAACATATTAGTAGTGTTAATAATTAGTTATTCTTTGAAATTGTTCACCTCATCCAGAGTCGGGACTGAAGGCTGGGCACCCGGGCGGGTCACCGAGATCGCCGCAGCATCTGTGGCAAACCGTACTGCATCTTCGAGCTCCCGGCCGCCGGCAAGAGCAACGCACAGGGCACCGTTGAATGTATCTCCGGCCGCAGTTGTATCCACAACCTTCACTTTACGGGCAGGTATCATTTTCACTCCGTTCCGGCTGACTATAGCGGAACCTTTACCTCCAAGGGTAACAACGACATTCTTCACCCCCTTGTCAAGAAGAACCTTGGCATTCCTGACGAAATCATCTTCCGTACCGCATATCCTGCGGCATTCAGCCTCATTCGGAGTGATCATATAAAGCTTTGCCAACAGGTCATCATCAAGACAAGCTACCGGAGCCGGGTTAAGAATCACCTTCACACCAAAAGAATATGCGATATCAACAATGTACCGCACTATATCCATAGGTATTTCCAATTGCAGAAGAACGATTTCAGCGGTACTGATTTCCTCCCTGACACGGTCGACATCATTTTTTGTCCAGTAATAATTTGCCCCGGGAGCGACGACAATGCAGTTCTCACCGGCTTTGTCCACTGTCACAAGGGCAACCCCTGAGGCAGAATCTTCTTCACGCATAAGATACTGCGGAGCAAAACCTTCTTCCATAAGCAAACTGAAGATATTGTCTCCAAAGAAATCTTTTCCCAACTTGGCAACGAAGACGACATCTCCTCCAAGTCTTTTTGCCGCAACAGCCTGATTTGCCCCTTTGCCTCCCGAAGCTATCATAAGGTTATTTCCCATAACTGTTTCGCCAGACGCAGGAATATGCTCTGTCTTCACAACAAGATCGGTATTGCTGCTGCCGATAATGACTATTTTCCCCATACTGAACATCTGATGATGATATATTAATAGTTTATAAAATTGAATGTAAATCCTATGTCATATCCTGTTTTCGTTCTGCAATGTATGTATTAAAATTTAATGAAACCTACCGTTTCGCGAAAAAATTTCACGTTTTCGCATTGATTTCCGCACAACTTTACATATTTTTGCGCAAAACAAAAGCATTTCACCTATGAAGACGACACTTAGTACAATCGCTGAAAACAGCGGATTTTCCAAGTCCACTGTCTCAAGAGTTTTAAATGGTACAGCTGACTCCAGCCGCATTTCGCAAGACACAATAAATAAAATAAAAAAAGCTGCCGAGGAATGCGGATACACCCCTAATCTGATTGCGAAAAATTTGCGCACCAACAAGACACATACAATAGGTCTTCTGGTCCCCTCAATTTCCAACCCGTATTTTGCGGACATAACCAGTGTAATAATTTCAGAAGCCAGAAGACTCGGCTATACAACGATTGTAACAGACACTATGGAAGATGAAAAAGTGCAGAACACATCAATTTCCACACTGCTGTCCAGACGTGTCGATGGAGTCATAATAGTTCCTTGCGGCAATGACCCTACTTTTCTTGAACAGACCAACAACCGTTATATTCCCATAATACTTGTCGACAGGTATTATGAAAATTCAAAGTTGCCATACGTCGTAACCAACAATTATCAGGGAGCATATAATGCGACAAATCTGCTGATACGCAATGGCCATAGGGACATAGTCTGCATACAGGGCCCTCCCAATACGACACCCAACAAAAGAAGAATTGACGGATATATGCACGCATTGAGAGATTCAGGGATTGAAGACAGAGCACAGATTGTCGGAAACGACTTTTCAATACAGAACGGTTACCTTGAGACCAAACTGCTTCTGAACAACCACGAACGCCCGACTGCCATATTTGCATTAAGCAATACAATCGGGCTCGGAGCAATCAAAGCAATAAGGGAAGCTCAGCTGACCATACCTGATGATATGTCACTCATTTCATTTGACAACAATATTTATCTTGACTATTTCGTCCCTTCAATCACAAGAATAGGACAGATGGTGGATGAAATGGGAAAGATGGCAGTCAAGCTCCTGCACGACAGCATTTCAAACAGACGTGCAGTCAAATCCCAGATAGAGCTGTCTCCGGAAATGGTAATGAGAGACTCTGTACGTCCTCTTATACAGCAATAAAGATAACATCCCCAAAAATAAAACCATAGAAACTTGTGCCGGACGCGCCGTACATAACCCACAAGTGTTACCAGGCTTGCCGGGCTTGTCGAATCCGGAAATATTTTCATAGTCGATGACTGCAGAACCTGAAAACACAGCACCGTGTTCATCAGGACACAAAGCCATAATCATCAGTAATTTACAGCACAGACTACGTTTTATCATAACAATATCATCAATTTAAGAAATACAGCCTGTAAAGATACGAAGATGCCGACATTCCCACAAATCAGAAAGGTCATCCTATTATATTTTCCGATAGCAGCTATCGGAAAAAAATGCAACCGACCGAAGACTGGACAAATCTATTGTAATACTTTTGCGCCACAATTCTGAAAATCGGAAGACAAACCAAACGAATCTTACAATAAAAGCAGTTATGATGAACATTCTTAGCGTATCCGCTGCCAATCTGAGCAGCTTTGCCCCAGCAATAGTATGGGGATGCCTTGCCATTACTGTCATATCAGCAATGATATACAGCGTCCACGACAAATTGAAGGCACTCAACAACAGGCACCATTACATAAGCTGGAACGGTGACGAAGTATCGGTCACCACATGGAACAACGGACATAATGGAGTGTCCCCTGACGGCGTACCTTTCTACGACACATCTGCAGAAGGAAATGACCCAAGCGAGACACACGGGCACAATGGTACAGCCACAGCAGCATAGCATACACGAGCATCTGAAAGAGGCCAGCTCATTCATCGGCAACTATGCGGCCATATTGTACGCATCCGGAGCCACAACAATAAGAATAGAGAAAAATATACTAAGAATGGCCGGAGAATGGCGTATGCACGCTGAATTCTCAATACTTCCGACAGATATCATAATAAGTCTGTGGAGCGAAAACAAGGAACATTCCTACAGCACAATAGTCAGGATACCGGAAGGAGCCATCAACTACAGGACGGTAACATATCTGAGCTGTCTTAGCAGAAGAACGGCTCAGAAGCATCTTTCAATTGATGATGCACGCTGCATAATGCAAAGGATAACCGGATTCAAACGGCTGGACAGCCGTGCCGTGCTGTTTCTTGTCGGAGCCGCCAATGCATCATTCTGCAGACTTTTCGGAGGCGACCCGGTATCTATGGCAATAGTATTCGTTGCCACGGTAAGCGGATTTTTCATAAAACAGAGACTGACGGAGAAAAAATGGGACTACAGGATGGTCTCATTGGTCTCCGCGTGCCTTGCAGCTATACTGTCAAGTTCAGGATTCGTGTTCGGATGGGGAGAAACTCCGGAAACCGCACTTGCCACAAGTGTGCTGTTCCTTGTCCCGGGAATACCTTTCAGCAATGCTGTCAGCGATCTTATACACGGACGCTACATCTGCTCGCTGAGCCGTTTCTGCCAGGCAATGATGATCACCGTAAGTCTGTCGCTCGGACTGTGCCTGGCATTTCTGATCCTTAACATTAAATTTTATTGATGAATATTTTCTTTGAACTGCTGGAAGATGGTATATTTGCCTCTATTGCAGCAATAGGGTTCGCCAGCATAAGCAATCCTCCAAGGAAAGCTTACCCTTTCTGTGCAGGAATAGCCGCTGCGGGACATATTACAAGATACATTCTGATGAATTTTGCCGGATACCATATCATTCTGTCAAGTTTTGCCGCGGCATTTGTAACAGGTATAATATCACTGCCTGCGGCAAGACGTATAAAGTCGCCTGCAGAATGTATTTCATTTCCGGCGATGCTGCCTATGATTCCGGGAATGTACGCATACAGAAGCATACAATCCCTGATAAAGTGCATAGAAAGCACTGCCGAGCCGGAATTTATCCACTATATGTATATGCTGAAATTGAACTGGACGACCTGTCTGCTGACAATAACGGGTATGGTGCTCGGTGCGACGCTTCCCGTTTTCATTTTCAAAAAATTTTATTTCAAACAGAAAGCCTGATGGAACTCAGACAACTGAAATATTTCGTAAAAGTGGCGGAAACACGGAATTTCTCCGAAGCAGCCAGAACATTGTTCATCTCACAGAGTACACTTTCACAGCAGATCAAGCAGCTTGAGGAAGAAATCGGGGAACCTCTGTTCATCCGTGACTCCAGAAGAGTAAGACTGACAGATGTAGGAGAGCAGATACTCCCGTCAGCAAAGAAGACACTGAGAGAAGCAGAATCCTGCTTTGACAGAGTATATGATGTACGAAACCTGAAAACAGGCACATTGAATATAGGAGCGACATACACTTTCAGCCCCCTTCTCAAGGAGACTGTAATCGAATTTATGCGTCTGTATCCGGAGATAAAGCTCAACATATTCTGCAAGTCTATGGAAGAGCTGATGGGAATGCTTGAGAATCAGGAAATCGACATTGCCCTGTCATACAAACCGTCAGAGCACTACGACAGTATCGAGTCACACATCCTGTTTGACAACAATCTAAGTATAATCGTCAATGACAAGCACGAACTGGCCGGCAGGAAATCAATGCGGCTTTCTGAACTTGAAAAATACAGGCTTGCTCTGCCTGCAAAAGGCCTTCAGGCCAGAAATACATTTGAAAAACTCATAAGCGGCAACAATTTCCGTTTCAACATATCACTTGAGATAAATGAGATCAATGTTCTGCTGGATCTTGTTTCAAGCAGCAGGATAGTCACAGTCCTGTCGCAGGCTACAGTCAGACATCACGCGGGATTGAGGACAATCTCCCTTGAAAACCCGGACTGCTCAATGGAGGGCTCCTATCATTTCCTTAAAGGGGCATACAGAAAAAAGGCTGCGAAAGAATTCCTCCGTATACTCATAGAAACCAATTCCTACAGCCAGTCGGTACAGATGATATTCGACTGATTCCCCATCCCTTGTCCCCTTCCTGGCTCCCCTGTTCCTCCGGTACGTTCCCGTGGCCCTGGGCACCGGACATCTCCGATGACATCCCACCCGGAGGCGTCTGTTGCGGTCCGGGCGTGCCCTGGGCATCATTGCCGTCCCCAGCGCGGCGGGGCATCCGGTAGGCGGCGGGCGGTCCCCGGTGCCGGTACTCTGCGGTACGCGTCAGGGGGCGTATATAAAAAAGATTCCCCGGCCGAGTGTTTCGACCGGGGAACCCGAAGAGAACGGCAGCTACCTACTCTCCCACCTGGTGG
>VSOK01000004.1 GCA_009774765.1 Bacteroidales bacterium | reverse complement strand
TTCATCTAATTTCTATATGTCGCAGGATATTAACAAGATACAACGATTTTACCAACCACTTTTGGCAATTATACCCAATATGTTACAAGCACCCATATAAACAAAACACCTTCTGCTTTTGCAGAAGGTGTTTTGAAGTGACCCCAACAGGATTCAAACCTGTAACCTTTTGATCCGTAGTCAAATGCTCTATTCAGTTGAGCTATGGGGCCGTATTGAGCCGAAACTCATATAAAAACTAAGCGTTTTCTTTTATGGTAGCAACTCTCTTCTCTTTGATACGTGCTTTCTTACCAGAAAGGTTACGCAGATAGAAGATACGTGCTCTGCGGACTTTACCCACTTTGTTGAGTTCAATTGAGTCAATGAATGGAGACTCAAAAGGGAAAATCCTCTCAACACCAACTCCGCTGGAAATTTTCCTTACAGTAAAAGTCCTTGTTGTCGGAGACGCTCCTCTGAGCTGGATAACAACTCCTTTGAATTTCTGGAGTCTTTCCTTGTCTCCCTCTTTAATTCTGTAGGTAACGGTGATTGTATCACCTGCCTTGAAACTTGGGTATGAAGCTACTTTCTCATTTGCGAAAGCCTGCTCAACAACTTTAATCAAATCCATCTTTCTAATGTTTTTATGGCAACATTGCGTTTTTCTAACCCAGCGCAAGAGGTTGCTTTGATTTTGGGACTGCAAAAGTACAAATAAATTTCTTTTCTGCAAACTTTTTCCACAAAAAATTTAATGCATCAGAAAATATCCTTCAATTTGTCAAAGATTTTTTTGTCATCCTTGCTTGGATTCGGCTTGAAGCTGTCGCTTGAGCGCAATGTCTCCATCATAGATTTTTCGTCCCTGCTGAGCTTCTTTGGTATCCATACTATAAACTTGACATACAGATCTCCGGTACTGCTGCTGTTCAATCTCGGCAGTCCGCGTCCTTTGAGCCTTACGACAGTTTCAGACTGTGTTCCTGGATCCACCTTGATCTTATATTTGCCGTCAATGCAAGGTATTTCAACTTCAGTACCCAGTATAGCGTCAGTGACGGATATTATCTTTGTATAGAACAAATCAGTACCGCTTCTTCTGAATTCAGGATGAGCGACTTCCTCTATAAGCACCAGAAGATCTCCATTGACTCCGTTATTCTTTGCGGAGTGGCCGCCTCCCCTTACAGTGAGCTGCATTCCGTCTTCAACTCCGGCAGGAATACTTACTTTGACTGTCTCTCTCTTTCTCTCCAGGCCGGTCCCGTTGCAATGCCTGCAAGGATTGCTGATAACCTTGCCTTCACCGCCACACTGCTGACAGGTAGAATAGCTTATAGTCTGTCCGAAGATACTGTTCACTACCCTCTTTACCTGTCCGGTCCCGTTGCAGGCAGGGCAGGTCTTTATGTCCGCGCTGTTCTTCGCGCCTTTGCCTCCGCACTCGGAACAAGGTATATTCTTCTCGAGAGTTATCTCCTTTTCCGCTCCGTGGGCTATTTCCTCCAATGTCATCTTGACCCTGACACGTATATCACGGCCTCTGTAAACCTTCTGTGCAGGACCGCTTCCGGTATCGCCTCCAAAACCGCCGAAACCGCCGAAGCCCCTGAAACCTCCGAAGCCGCCGCCTCCGAACAAATTGTTCAGGATATCATTCAAATCTCCGAAGCCGCCGCTGAAATCAGGTCCAGGCTGTCCGCCAAGGCCAGCGTGTCCGAAACGGTCATATTTTGCTTTCTTGTCAGGATCGCTGAGTACAGCATAAGCCTCTGCCGCCTCCTTGAACTTCTCTTCAGCTTCTTTGTCTCCCGGGTTCTTATCCGGATGGTACTGAATAGCCTTTTCCCTGTAAGCCTTCTTTATATCATCTATGGACGCGCTTTTGTCAACGCCAAGCACCTCATAGTAATCTCTTTTTTCTGCCATAATTACCTCCTTGAAAAAGCATCTATATTCCTACTACGACTTTGGCGAACCTTATGACTTTGCCGTTGAGCGTATAGCCGGTCTGTACGGTATCGAATATCTTGCCTTTTTTGTCTTCTTCAGTTACCGGGAACTGGGCGACCGCCTCGTGGAGGTCTGTGTCAAAATCCTTCCCTTCCGTTTCAATCACAGACAGTCCCTTTGTCTTGAGATAGCCGATCAACTTATTATATATGAGTTCAGTCCCCTCCTTTGCTGCCATACTGTCATCCGAGTCCTGAAGAGCTTTCATAGCACGCTCAAAATCATCAAGTACAGGAAGCAGCCCCTTGATCGTATCTTCCGCCGCGACACTGACAAGTTCAAGCTTTTCCTGGGATGTGCGCCTGCGGAAATTGTCGAATTCAGCCATAAGCCTCAGATAATCATCCTTCCCCTTTGCCACTTTCTCCTCGAGTTCCTTTATCTGAGCCTCCAACGCCTCTGTCTTCGCATTATTCTTATTTTCTTTCTTCTGTTCTTTTCTGCACTGCTTCTCCTCCTTCTTCGTATCTTTCTTCTCCTCCTTTACCGCGTCCTTTTCCTGTTCCTTGTTTTCCATATCCAATTTCATATTTATTGCCTTATGTTTTCACATTCCGTCGCGCCTGACAACAAAATACCTGCCATCCACAAAATTATGACAATATGTCAGACTTGGCATACGGAAGACAGGCAGAGAGAAAAATCGGATACATTTTATAGGAATAGTATGTGTCTTTTCAAGAAAAATTCATACTTTTGCAATCCCATTTGGAAACAATCGGGCGTTCTTATAAATAAAGGAACAGAAGCTCCAGGACAATACGGACCACCAAGCACGTCTGTCACAGGAGAATATATGCGGAAATAGCTCAGTTGGTAGAGCATCAGCTTCCCAAGCTGAGGGCCGCGGGTTCGAATCCCGTTTTCCGCTCAAGAAGACCTCCGCAGCTTATGCTGCGGAGGTCTTGCGTTTTATGAGGGCAGAGAGAGTGAAGCCATCATAACACCCACCGTCTGTAAAGCACTGAGCGACAATTTATTGCAAAACAGTATAGCATTTTAAAAGCATACTGTTTCACAAACAGCTGGCAATCAGATCGTTACAAGACAAGGGTCCCTACAATTTCTGTATCATTTAAGTTGGTCAGACCATTCGTCCGTGACAGGTTCAAGGCATTCTCTCACGGAAACGCGAAAGCTGTGACTTACTTCTTAAGATTCTCCATAAAGAAAGACTCCATCCTGTCAAACGGTATAGCATCCACGTTGTCATACAGGTCCACATGGCTTGCCCCCGGAATGATCATCAATTCCTTGTTGTCACCCGTAAGACGCCTGAAGGCATCTTCGCTGAAATAACGCGAATGGGCCTTTTCTCCGTGAATCAGAAGCACCGCACTGCGGATTTCATCGCTGTATGCGAGTATCGGCGCATTTATAAACGCCAAAGAAGAAGTCCTGTTCCATCCTCTGTTGGAGTTGAGCGACCGTTTGTGATAGCCACGAGGAGTCTTGTAGTAGGCATAATAATCCTTGACAAATTGAGGCGCGTCATCCGGAAGCGGATCGACAACCCCTCCGGCAAGCGCATAACTGCCGTTGCGGTAGTCCTCAGTGCGTTGGGCATTCAACTGCCTGCGCAGTTCATAACGCTCATCCACGCCCATAGAATCAAAATATCCGTTGGCCGTACATCTGCTGATGTCATACATAGTTGAAGCTACAGTGGCCTTGATTCTTGTGTCTATGGCGGCCGCATTTATTGCAAATCCTCCCCAACCGCATATCCCGACTATTCCGATACGCTCCGGATCGACATTGTCCAATGTACTGAGAAAATCCACTGCCGCGCTGAAATCTTCCGTATTGATGTCCGGAGATGCCACATAACGAGGCTCCCCGCCGCTTTCACCTGTAAATGAAGGATCAAACGCAATTGTAAGGAATCCCCTTTCCGCCAGCATCTGAGCATAAAATCCGGAAGCCTGCTCCTTGACCGCCCCGAACGGACCGCTGACAGCTATTGCGGCTAATCCGCTGTCCGCATCCGACACTTCAACAGGCTGATAGAGGTCTGCGGCCAAAGTGATACCGTACCTGTTTTTGAATGTCACCTTACGATGGCTTACCTTGCCGCTTGCCGGGAACGTCTTGTCCCATTCCTGAGTTAAACTGAAATTTTCCATATCTTCTTTTTGATTTGTCCTGCAGGACGTACAGACTGTCGCCAATACGACTGCTGCCAGAACTGCAACTGATCTGATGTTATTCTTTGCCATACTTTGCTCTTTTATGAATTTCAGATGCAAAGATAGAGTGACAAAGATTTACGGACATTGCTGTAAAGCTCAAAAACAATTGCTGAAAGGCTCAAAGGACAAAATCAAAAAGACACACACCTGATTATTCCATAGATTTTGCGATACCCATCTGAAGGCCTCTGAGTTCCGCAATCCCACGCATCCTGCCATAGCAGGAATACCCTGGATTAGACTTTCTTCCGAGATCGTCGCACATCTGGTGACCGTGGTCCGGACGCACCGGAATCGAGATCCGTCTGCGCTGCTGGACTTCAAGCAAAGCTTTCATCATACCATACATATCCACGTCTCCTCCAAGATGGTCGGCTTCGTAGAAATTGCCTTCACTGTCTCTTTTGGTACTGCGCAGATGGACAAATCCCACACGGTCACCGAATTCGCGCATCATTGCGACACAGTCATTGTCCGGCCTGACACCGAACGAGCCGGTACAGAGGCACAGACCGTTGGACACGTTCGGCACAGCCTCGACAAGCTTCCTGAAATCCTCGGCCGTGGACAGTATACGAGGCAGACCGAGAATAGGATAAGGCGGATCATCCGGATGAATTACCATCACGGTACCGCATTCGTCCGCTACCGGGCATATCTCCTTCAGGAATGCCGTAAGATTGCCTCTAAGCTGCTCAGCATCTATACCGTCATATCTTGACAGAGCCTCACGGAACCTGTCAAGGGTAAAGCTCTCCTCACTTCCGGGAAGTCCGGCGATCATATTCCTTGTTATAAGCTCAATCTCGGCATTGTCCATCTTCTCATAACGTACTCTCGCCTTTTCAATTTCTTCTGCAGAATATTCCTCGAACGCTGCAGGTCTTTTGAGTATGAAAAGGTCAAATGCAAGAAAAGCGGCACGTTCAAACCTCAGGGCACACGAGCCGTCCGGCAATTCGTATGCAAGGTCAGTCCTTGTCCAGTCAAGTACAGGCATAAAATTATATGTGATGCACCTGATGCCGCATTCCGCAAGATTGCGTATTGACTGTTTGTAGTTCTCTATATATTTAATGTAATCCCCTTCCCTTGTCTTGATATGCTCGTGTACCGGCACGCTTTCAACAACGCTCCACACAAGACCTTTCTCCGCTATCAGGGACTGCCTTTTCCTTATTTCTTCCACAGGCCACACTTCACCGTTAGGAATATGATGCAGTGCGTGCACGATGTCAGTCACGCCAGCCTGTCTTATATAATCGAGCGATACAGGATCATCCGGTCCGTACCATCTCCAGCTTTCTTTCATCAAATACATATATGCTTTTTTCAATCCGGTTATACAGTCCCGGAGACCGCCCCGGGACATTTGTTCCTCCTCTTAATAGTCCATCTTTCCTATCTGTATCAGATCGAGAATGCGTCAAATCCTCCGTCAACCACGGCCACAGTACCTGTGACAGCCTTTGACGCATCCGAAGCAAGCCAGTGAAGCGTACCCAGCAGCTCTTCAGGCTCAAGGAAACGACCGAAAGGAGTATGACCGAGAATAGTATGCGAACGCGGTGTAAGGCTTCCGTCCGGATTTGTCAGCAGAGCCTTGTTCTGCTTTGAAAGGATAAAACCAGGAGCAATCGCATTGACCCTTATCCCCTCCCCGAACTTCAACGCCAGCTCGCCGCACAGCCATTTGGTCCAGTTGGCCACGGCAGCCTTTGCCACGCCATATCCGGCAACCCTTGAAAGCGGCCTCAATGCTGATTCACTCGCGAAATTTATAATTGAACCATACTTCTGCTCCACCATAGCCTTTGCGAACACCATAGTAGGAAGTACGGTTCCGAAAAGATTCAGGTCGGTAACCTGTTTTACGGCATCAGTGTCAAGGTCAAATATGGATTTGTCCGGCGGAACGGTTGCAGACGGCATATTTCCTCCTGCTGCATTCATCAGGACATCTATCCTGCCGTATTTCTCCATTATCTGTCCGTAGTTCTTTTCAAGCAATGCCTTGTCAAGAACATCCGTTGCAAAAAAGCAGGCTTCACCTCCGTCAGCCTTTATTTCAGACACGATCTGCTCCCCAAGCTCAGACGATCTCTCCCTGGCAAGGAGTACAACCTTCGCCCCCTGGGCCGCAAAATATTTGACAATCGGAATACCGAGTACTCCGCAGGCTCCTGTCATTACGACTACCCTGTCCTTAAGTTCAAAAAGATTAGTCATCGGTTTTCAGTTTTTCATTCATTCCATACTATACTGCTGTGTTCGTACACAGACAACACAAAAGTATATATTTTTATTGGATAGTCAATATTTTATGATAATTTTGGCAATTAATTTCAAAAAACACACAAAACTGCACAGCAATGGCAAAACAGGTAAAGATAAAAGACATAGCCCAGATGGCAGGAGTCTCAGCAGGGACAGTCGACAGGATTCTGCACAACAGGGGCAACGTATCCAGGGAAAGCAGGGAGGCTGTGGAGCGTGTGCTTGCCGAAGTGGACTATAAATACAACATACACAGTTCGGCCATTTCCCTGAGAAAGGAATACAATATAGTAATAAGCATCCCTACCGCAAACCGCGGAGAATACTGGGGCTCGATACAGACAGGAATAGAGCACGCCACAAATGAATTTTCCGACATAAACATACACTGCCATTACGCCTTCTACAACCAGTTTGACATATATTCCTGCAAGGCGGCGTTCGACAGTATCCTTGATTATGATCCGGATGCGGTAATAATAGGCCCCACCTTTATTGAAGAGACCGTATCCCTATGCGGAAGGCTTGACAAAGAGTCGGTGCCGTATGTATTCGTGGATTCTGTCATCGATTCAACTTCACCTGTAGCCACATTCACCACTGATCAGTCCGCATGCGGACTCCTGATAGGAAAGCTGCTGCATTCAATTACTCCGGAAGACAGTGAGCTTGCAATATTCAGGACACAGCGCATCGGAAACAGAGGAGCCAACAATACGGTGGAGAGAAGGAAAGGCTTCATAGAATATTTCAGCAATGCAGGGCTTTCAGACAAGATACTTGAAAGTTCATTTTCCGTTCTGAACCCTGAAGAAAGCGAATCAGGAGTGCTTGACTTCATCAGCAGACACAAGAACATAAAAGGCATAGCCGTGATGAATTCACGCGGATTCATCATCTCGGACATACTCGGACGCAACGGGATAGACAAAATAAAAGTAGTGTCATTTGACCTCACATCCAACAACATACGCTGCATAGAAAACGGCAGCATTTCTGCCCTGCTGTGCCAAAGGCCTGAACTTCAAGGATTTCTTTCAATAAAAGCAGTCATAAGGAAACTCATATACAACCACACCGAGCCGATCGTACACCACACTATGCCGATTGACATAATAATGAAGGAAAACCTTCCGTTCTACCGTGAGTATATAGAATTCTGACAACCGGGATAAACATAAGAGTGCCGGCTCCTGACAGACGGAAGCCGGCACTTTTTATCCAGAATATAATCACCTAAGGTGTCAGAAATTGAAATAGCGAGCTGCGTTATTGTACGAAATGTCTTTGACCATCTGATGGATAAATTCCATCTCACTCTTCGGAAGCTTGCCCTTCTCTATATCCTCACCCAAGACTGAACACATAATCCTGCGGAAATATTCATGGCGCGGATATGAAAGGAAACTGCGTGAATCGGTAAGCATTCCGACAAAACGGCTGAACAGACCGAGAGCCGACAGGGCGTTCATCTGTTTGCGCATTCCGTCCTCCTGATCCAGGAACCACCATCCGGACCCGAGCTGCATTTTTCCGGGAACGGAACCGTCATTGAACGTATATGCCATCGTGGCAAGCACTTCATTGTCCTTAGGATTGAGATTGTAGAGGATTGTCTTAGTCAGCCTGTCCTCAAGCGCGAGCCTGTTGAAGAACTTATGTCCCGCTGCGGCACACTGTACATCGTGTATCGCATCATAACCGGTATCAGGTCCCAAAGCATTGAACATTCTGGTATTGTTGTCTCTGATCGCACCGATATGGAACTGCTGTGTCCAGCCTTTCTTGTGGTCCATCCTCGCGAAATCAAGAAGAATGGCACTGCGGAATTTCAGCACCTCCTCCGTTGTCGGGGTTTTGCCTTTGAGGGCATTCCTGAAAATCTTGTCTATTTCCTCGAGATCGAAGTCCTCAGCATAGAAACTTTCAAGACCGTGGTCAGAAAGACGGCTTCCCATCTCGTGGAAGAAATCGTGACGTTTCTCCAGCGCTGCGAGAAGGTCGGCATAATTTGAAATCCGCACTCCTGAAACGCTTTCCAGTTTTGAAATATACTCCCTGTACTGCTCAGGCTTCTCTATTACCATAGCCTTGTCCGGTCTCCAGGCCGGAAGAACCTTTACACCAAACGGATGCTCGTTTATATATTTATGGTATTCCAGGCTGTCCGCAGGATCATCAGTGGTACACACCACCTTGACATTGAACTTCTTCATAAGCTCCTGTCCGCGGTATTCCTCAGACTGCAGTTTCTCCGTACACTCATCATAAATGGCACGTGCAGTAGAAGGATTCAGAAGGTCATAGACACCGAACACACGGGCAAGCTCAAGATGAGTCCAGTGATAGAGCGGGTTACGCATAGTATAAGGCACCGTCTCCGCCCATTTTTCAAATTTTTCATAGCTGCTGCGCCCTCCGGTTATATATTCCTCCGGAATACCGTTGCCTCTCATCGCGCGCCATTTGTAATGGTCTCCTCCGAGCCATACTTCAGTCAGATCCCTGAACTGATGGTTGTCCGCGATCATCTTTGGGACAAGGTGGCAGTGGTAGTCTATAATCGGCATTTTCTCCGCACTCCCGTGATAAAGTTCACGGGCATAGTCATTGGTCAGCATAAAGTCATCATTGATGAACTTCCTGTCCCCCATCACATCCAGATTTTCTTTGACTTTATTCAAAATATCCATAATCAGTTATTTGGTTAACGGTTTTCATATCTGCAAATATCGCCTATACTCGCTTTGCCTTCTGATAAAAATTTTCAAAAAACAGCGACTATTTGTCAAACGGCAATAAATATAACAATTATTCCGTTACCGGACACGGAAATTTCATACATTTGTTTCACAATATTCAAAAAAACGACAAAAACCATAATTATCATGCAGACCTTAAACAGAACAACAGCACAGGCAAACAGGTATCCTGACAAAATCATCCAGTTCGGGGAAGGCAACTTCCTGAGAGCATTCGTGGACTGGATAGTATGGAAAACAAACCGCAGCACTGATTTCAATGCAGGTGTAGTCCTCGTCCAGCCTATAGAGAAAGGAATGGTGGATATGATCAATGAGCAGGACGGTCTCTATCATCTGAACCTCCAGGGCATAGACAAAGGAGAAGCCGTAGATTCAATAGATATGATAGATGTCATCAACAGGGGCATCAACCCGTACAGGGAATTCGACCAGTACATCGCATTGGCTGAGAATCCTGACATCAGATTCATAATATCCAATACCACGGAAGCCGGAATAGCATTCGACCCGTCCTGCAGAATGGACGACAAGCCTGCATCGTCATATCCTGGCAAACTGACCCAGCTCCTCTATCACAGATATAAGTATTTCAAAGGTGACATTAGCAAAGGCTTCATCATCTTCCCATGCGAGCTCATATTCCTCAACGGCAAGGAACTGAAAAAATGCATATACCAATATATAGAGCTGTGGAACCTCGGAGAGGATTTCAAGCACTGGTTTGAGACAGCCTGCGGAGTATACTGCACACTTGTGGACCGCATCGTGCCAGGATATCCGAAGGACACTATCGGCCAGATCCGTGAAAGGATAGGATATGACGACAAAATAGTCGTAAAGGCTGAGATTTTCCATCTCTGGGTCATCGAAGCACCGGAAGAGGTCGCAAAGGAATTCCCTGCCGACAAAGCCGGACTGAATGTGCTTTTCGTTCCGAGCGAAGCCCCTTACCACGAGAGGAAAGTCACACTGCTCAACGGACCGCATACGGTCCTCTCCCCTGTCGGATATCTTTCAGGGCTTGACACGGTCAAAGAGTGCGTGGAAGATCCTGAAATCGGCAAATTCGTACGCAAGGTAATGTTCGAGGAACTTCTTGAGACCCTTGACCTGCCAAAGGACGAACTTGAAAAATTTGCAGGAGACGTGGTAGACCGTTTTGTGAATCCGTATGTAAAGCATTTTGTGACAAGCATTATGCTCAACTCGTTTCCAAAGTTCAAGACACGCGACCTTCCTGGACTTAAAATATTTCTGGAAAGAAAAGGAGAACTCCCTGAGGGACTTGTTCTGGGACTTGCCGGCATCATCACATATTATAAAGGAGGAAAACGCGGCGAAACAGAAATCGTCCCTAACGACGATGCCGAAATAATCGCATTGCTGCGCGACCTGTGGGCAACAGGAGACGTCCGTAAAGTTGCGGAAGGAGTGCTTGCGGCCGAGTTCATCTGGGGAGAGGACCTCAACAAAGTCAACGGGCTGTGCGAGCTTCTGGCAAAAGACCTTGAAGTCATACAGAATGAAGGTATGAGAGCGGCGGTAAGACGCATAATATAACACCTGACAAATTTATCAAATGGCTAAATTCATAAAAATCAACTCCGCGGACAATGTAGCCGTATCGGTTTCCGACATAGAAGCCGGTGAAAGCGTATTCATCGACAATCAGGAAATCACAGCCGCCGAGAATATTCCTGCCGGACACAAGATGGCGTTGAAAGACCTGTCTGAAGGAGATGACATCATCAAATACGGTTTCCCAATAGGACATCTGCTCAAAGATGTCCTCAGAGGAGGTCTTGTAGACCACAACACGTTGAAGACAAATCTGGAAGGTCTTCTGGAATATACATACAAGCCGTCACTCACCGGGATTTCCCCTGCGGCGTCCAGGGCCACCTTCAAAGGCTACAGACGGGCAGACGGCAATGTCGGGATAAGGAACGAGCTCTGGGTCATCCCGACAGTGGGATGTGTCAACGGAGTAGCGGAATCCATCTGCAGAAGATTCAGAGAAGAATCAGGGAAATATCCTTCGATAGAAAAAGTCATAGCATTTCCGCACAACTACGGCTGCTCCCAGCTCGGAGACGACCACCAGAACACAAGGAAGATTCTTGCCGATATGGTGCACCATCCAAATGCAGCCGGAGTGCTCGTTGTAGCTCTCGGATGTGAGAACAACCAGCTGTCAGCCTTCAGGGAGCTGGTCGGAGACATTGACCCGGACAGGGTGATGTTTATGGAATCACAGAAGATAGAAGGCGATGAGGTCGAATATGGCGTGGAGCTTCTCAGGAAAATAGCGTCCGCGGCAGCAGAAGACCGCAGGGAGGACGTACCGGTAAGCGAATTGAAAGTGGGACTGAAATGCGGAGGCTCCGACGGATTCTCCGGAATCACAGCCAATCCGCTGCTCGGAAGGTTCTCGGACTGGATTGTAACCCAAGGAGGCACGACCGTCCTGACTGAAGTTCCGGAAATGTTCGGTGCGGAGACCATACTGATGGCAAGATGCAAAGACGAGGAGACATTCGACAAGACTGTGCGGCTGATAAACGATTTCAAGGCCTACTTCATAAAAAACGACCAGCCTGTCTACGAAAATCCCTCCCCTGGCAACAAAGCCGGAGGAATTTCAACTCTTGAAGAGAAATCACTCGGATGTACGCAGAAATCAGGGAAATCGCCTGTTATGGGAGTCATAGGATATGGCGGACGGATTTCAGAAAAAGGGCTGAATCTGCTCAGCGCGCCGGGAAACGACCTCGTCGCCTCAACTGCACTTGCAGCTGCCGGCTGCCAGATCGTGCTGTTCACCACAGGACGCGGAACACCTTTCGGAACGTTTGTCCCGACTGCGAAGATATCAACCAACAGCCAGCTTGCTGCAGCCAAGCCAGGATGGATAGACTTCAATGCCGGGGTCATCGTCGACGGGAAATCCATCGCCCAGACAGACGACGAATTCATTGATTTTGTGATTTCCGTCGCCTCAGGTATGAATACCTGCAATGAGAAATCCGGGTACAGCGAAATCGCCATTTTCAAATCAGGTGTAACATTATGACGAAGTTCAATTTATTTTAGTTTATCAACTACAATAAATGCTGCGCCCCGGAATAATCCGAATAAATTCGGCTTCTTCTCTCGGCTTGCAATTTATTTAATCTCTGATTTCTTTTGGAAAATGTAATTTTATATTTACTTTTGTGGTTGACCAAATTGGTCAACCATTTTTACTGAAGCAGGGATGAAACCCGCAAAACTTACAAACATAAACCGGTATCTGAAATAATCAACAAAATTGAAACATACGATGAAAACAAACAGTGAAGTACGCTACGCGTCGCATCCGCAGGATGCAAAGCATTATGACACCAGGCAGCTGAGGGAGCACTATCTCATCGAGACAGTATTTACAGCTGATGAGGCAAACATAGTATATTCAATGCACGACAGGATGATTGCCGGAGGAATCATGCCGGTAAACGGTCCGGTAGAGCTTCAGCCTATAGATATTCTCCGCAGCGAATATTTCCTGTCAAGAAGGGAGATGGGAATCTTCAATGTAGGAGGCAAAGGCTTTGTGAAAGCCGGGGATGAAATATATCCGCTTGAATACAAGGAGGCCCTCTACCTCGGACGCGGCGACAGGAAGGTGACATTTGAAAGCCTTGACTCCAACAATCCTGCAAAATTCTATTTCTGCTCATCTACGGCACACGCGACATATCCTGACCATATCACCACACGTGAGGATGCAGTGAAGATGGAGCTTGGAACTCTTGAGGAAAGCAACCACCGCGTAATCAACAGGATGCTCGTGAAGGAAGTGGTACCAACCTGCCAGCTTCAGATGGGAATGACAGAACTGAAGCCGGGAAGTACCTGGAACACCATGCCGGCACACACGCACAACCGCCGTATGGAGGTGTACTTCTATTTTGAAATCCCGGAAGATCAGGCTGTAGTCCATTTTATGGGCGAACCTCAGGAGACACGCCACATCATGATGAAAAACGAACAGGCGGTGATTTCACCTGAGTGGAGCATACACTCTGCCTGCGCGACAAAGAATTATACGTTCATCTGGGCAATGTGCGGTGAAAACCTTGACTACGGAGATATGGACGGCTGCGCCACCACTGATCTGAAATAAACGGTCAGACTGCAGATTTGAAATAACAGCAAACAATCAAAAATACAGACTATGTTAAATTTTTCACTCGAAGGAAAAGTAGCTCTTGTAACAGGAGCTTCCTACGGTATCGGCTTCGCATTGGCCACAGCATTTGCTGAAGCCGGTGCAAAAATAGCATTCAACGACATCAAGCAGGAACTTGTAGACAAAGGCCTTGCAGCCTACAAAGAGAAAGGCATCGACGCTAAAGGCTATGTATGTGATGTGACAGACGAAGACCAGGTAAATGAGCTTGTCGCAAAAATAGAGAAAGACCTCGGTACAATCGACATACTTGTAAACAACGCCGGCATCATCAAACGTATTCCGATGACCGAGATGAAGGCATCCGAATTCCGTCAGGTAATCGATGTTGACCTCAATGCACCTTTCATCGTATCAAAGGCTGTCATTCCAGGTATGATACAGAAAGGAGGCGGAAAAATCATCAACATCTGCTCAATGATGTCAGAACTCGGCCGTGAGACAGTATCAGCATACGCAGCCGCAAAAGGAGGTCTCAAAATGCTTACACGCAACATCGCTTCCGAATACGGCAAATACAACATACAGTGCAACGGTATAGGTCCGGGATATATCGCGACACCTCAGACAGCTCCACTCCGTGAGCTTCAGGCTGACGGTTCACGTCATCCTTTCGATTCTTTCATAATCGCAAAGACTCCTGCAGAGCGTTGGGGCAATCCTGAAGACCTTCAGGGTCCGGCAGTATTCCTTGCTTCCCCAGCTTCGGATTTCGTAAACGGACACGTGCTTTATGTGGATGGAGGTATCCTTGCATATATCGGCAAACAGCCGCAATAATGTACTGAAATGGTGAAAAGAATTTTCAATTTTATAATGGTGGCAGCTTCGGCTGCCGCCTTTTTGGCTTCCTGCTCAGCGGGAGGTGCAAAAGTGACCGTCACAAATGATTCGGAGCTCGACCGTATCAACGAGACTGTCGAGATTGATTTCGCGGACCTTCTGGAATCGCATCCGGACCTTACCGCAGAGAACGTTACGGTATACAACGCAAAAGGCGTACAGATTCCATCACAGTTCTATCAGGAAATGGACGGCAAATCTGTTCTGCTTTTCCAGGCCACCGTTCCGGCAGGCACATCCGCATGCTATACGATAAAGGCCGGAGAACGTGAAGACTTCCCTGTGATGGCATACAGCCGCTATGTTCCGGAAAGGCTTGACGACTATGCCTACGAAAACAATCTGATCGCGGGACGTGTCTATGGACCGGCTCTTTCAGATCCGAGAACATTCGGCCCTGACGTATGGCTGAAATGCACCGACAGGCTTATCGTAGACGAATGGTTCGCCAAAGGCGACTACCACCACAACTACGGTGACGGTATGGACTGCTACAAGGTGGCAAATACCCTTGGAGGAGGCGCGCTTGCACCGTACTCTGACGGCAAGATATACATAGGTGACAACTATGCTTCATATCAGCATATATGCGACGGCCCTATACGCACCAAAGCATATTTCAACTACGACGGCTTTGATGTGGAGGGCAAGAACGTATCAGCCACACGTGAACTCACCCTTGATGCAAATTCACGTTTCATCAAGACCGCAATGACATTCTATACTGACGGGGAAACACTGCCGGTAGTGCTCGGAGCGGTTCTTCACGACGTTGTTGCGCGTGAAGACGGAGAAGGCTACATTTCTTTCACCGAGAAGGCATCTGACTCAAGCGATCCGGAGAGAGACGGCAACATCTCGATAGGACTTGTCCTGTCCCCGTCAGCAAAGACAATAGGTACAGACACTCTTGACGGACACGCTGTAATAAAGGCTGTAGCAGTTCCGGGAACAGCGACTGAAGTATGGACCGGTTCCGGCTGGAGCCAGGGCGGAATAGAGTCTCCTGAGGCCTGGGCTAAGACAGTAAGGGACTTTGCCTATATAGTGGCAAATCCGCTTAAGGTCAAAATGAAATAAGTTTGGCAACGACTGTTTTAAGGTATGCCCATCGGACTGGATTTTGTCCGATGGGCATATTTTATTCAAGGCATATTCTCCTTCAGATACCAGTCAAAAAAGTTTGTCACCCTGGCCTGCACTGATTTACCGCAATGATGGCCACCTGTAAAAAATTCAGTTTGCAGAGGGAACGGATCCTTTTCATTTATGGAGATACGGTAAATTTCCTGCATTCGCTCAAATGCCTCACGCACGACATTTTCAGGGAACAGATGATCCTGTGTCCCGCTCATAAAAAGCATCGGCTTCGGGGACAGCATCAATGCGATATCAGGAAAATCATACTTTTCCCTCAAAGACGGGACAACCATAGACAAAGATGATGCACTCGTCGTATCGGCTGCTTCCTTCAATGTCATCCAGCTGACCGCAGCTCCGCATCTGACCCTGCTGCAGAATGCGGCAAGAAGCCAGCACCTGTGTGCTCCCATAGAAAAGCCGAAGGCACCGATACGCTCCCCGTCTACTTCAGGCAGACCGGCAAGAAGAGCCACAGAAGACATATCGTCACGAAGTATTTTCTCCGCCCATACGTCACCATCTGAGGCAATTTCAGCATATATTCTTCTCTGTCCTTCATAAACTCTGTCTTTCAAAGCCTTGACAGTATCTTTCAGGGCAGCCGGTTCTCTGTAACACTCAGAAGAAGCATCACCCAGCTCCCCAAAACTGAGTTCCGACCATCTCCTTGCGTCCTCCGAGGAACGCTCTCCCCAATACAGGGCATCAGACACAAGTACCACATAGCCTGACGCGGCCAAAGAATCAGCCATATATGCACCGTCAAAATTCTTTTCCACCCACTGGCGGGAAGACCTGACGGTATGCTCCGGAGCTGCATATCCTGAATTCCGGCAACAGCCAGCTCCTGCCGCTATAGGGCTGACCAGCTTCTCCTTCCCTATGTCGAACCTGGCTCCGTGGTCGTGAAGAAGCACAAGTGCCGGACACCGCTTTTGACAAGCGTCATCCGGCACAAGAAGATATGCCCTCACACGTTCAGAGCTATCCGTATTGTACTCTACAAGTCTGCATTCATATCCGTCGCGTGATTCCTTTGCCAACACTTCCATATTGAAACGTACCGTATCTGTCCCATCGGATAAATATCCCATAGCCCAAACCGGGCAATGGAGACAGACAGCCAAAAGGCACAAGGCAAAGCAACGCATAACGGTACTAATCCATCAGCTTCTTATACTTGAATCTCTTAGGTTCCTCATTTCCGAGCCTGCGTTTCTTGTTTTCTTCATACTCGGAATATGTCCCCTCAAAGAAATATACCTGGGAATCACCCTCAAAAGCAAGTATATGTGTAGCAATCCTGTCCAGGAACCATCTGTCGTGTGAAATCACCACCGCACATCCGGCAAAATTCTCAAGACCTTCCTCAAGGGCACGGATAGTATTCACATCGACATCATTCGTAGGCTCGTCCAGAAGAAGCACATTGCCTTCGTCCTTAAGGGTCAATGCAAGATGAAGCCTGTTGCGCTCACCTCCCGAAAGGATTCCGCACAACTTCTCCTGATCCGCTCCGGTAAAATTGAAACGTGACACATACGCCCTGGCATTCACTTCCTTCTTTCCAAGCTTCACGAACTCGGAATCATTGGCGATTGTCTGATAGACGGTCTTGTCCGGATCTATACTTTTATGCTGCTGGTCAACATACGCGATCTTCACTGTCTGGCCGATTGTAATCTCTCCGCTGTCAGGCTGCTCCAGTCCCATGATAAGACGGAACAGAGTTGTCTTTCCCGCACCGTTAGGTCCTATCACTCCGACGATACCTGCCGGCGGCAGCACAAAGGACAGGTGCTCATAAAGGAGCTTGTCTCCATAACCCTTCGAAACATCCTTGAATTCAATGACCTTGTTGCCCAGACGAGGACCGTTCGGGATAAAGATTTCAAGGTTGGCCTCCTTTTCCCTTCCGTCGTCACTGGCCAATTTTTCATACGCTCCAAGACGGGCCTTTGATTTCGCGTGACGGGCTTTCGGGGCCATACGCACCCACTCCAGCTCACGCTCCAGAGTCTTCTTGCGTTTGCTCTCCTGCTTCTCCTCCATAGCAAGCCTTGTGCTCTTCTGGTCAAGCCACGAAGAATAGTTGCCTTTCCAAGGAATTCCCTCACCCCTGTCAAGCTCCAGAATCCATCCGGCTACATTGTCAAGGAAATACCTGTCGTGGGTAACGGCGATCACAGTACCCTTGTACTGCTTCAGGTGAGCTTCGAGCCACTGGATACTTTCCGTATCAAGGTGGTTGGTAGGCTCATCAAGCAGAAGTACATCAGGCTGACGGAGAAGAAGACGGCACAGCGCGACCCTTCTGCGCTCTCCACCGCTGAGTGTGGAAACCTTTGCATCTGAAGGAGGGCACTGAAGGGCATCCATAGCCCTTTCCAGCTTCGAGTCAATCTCCCATCCGTCACAATGCTCAATCTTTTCAGTGAGTTCACCCTGACGCTCTATAAGTGAAGCCATCTCTTCATCAGACATCGGCTCCATAAACTTCATATTGACCTCCTCATATTCCTTAAGCAGATCCATAACCTCCTGGACTCCCTCCTGCACGACCTCTATAACCGTCTTTTCAGAATCCATCTGAGGCTCCTGCTCGAGATACCCCACAGAATATCCCGGAGCCCAAACTACTTCTCCCTGGTACGATGTCTCTATGCCGGCAATGATTTTCATCAAAGTGGACTTACCTGAACCGTTAAGACCGATAATACCGATTTTCGCCCCATAGAAGAACGAAAGGTAGATGTCCTTAAGAATAACCCTGTTGTTATGAGGAAGGACCTTACCGACCCCATTCATTGAAAAAATAATCTTCTCGTCTGCCATAATCTCAAATTTGTGCAAAGATAAGAATCTGTTTTGATTTCTTCCATAAATTATTTCTTCAGGCCTTTTACGCAAATCATATCCCTGTTTCTCCTGCACCATTCGCTCGGAGCCTCATTCATATAAAGTTTGAAAGCCATATTGAATGAAGTGGTGGAATTGAACCCTGACATCTGCGCCAGAGCCGCGATCCTCAATGTGGGATCTTCCGTAAAACATTCGATGGAATACTTTATCCTGAAATAATTTACGTATTGGCAGAAATTCCGTCCGGCATACATATTTATGCTCCGCGAAAGATAAGCCTTGTTTGTAAACAACGCCTTCGCGACATCCGAGATGCCGAGATTACCGTCCAGGAACGGTTTGGATTCTTCAAAGTATATGCCCAGACGCTCATATATCAGCCCATAGGACTCATCGTCTTCCCTGCCTGCATCCTCAGTCTGCCCCACAGTCTCGACAGTCGAAGGCATACCGGAAAACTCCTCTTGAAGCTTAATAAGAAAGAACATCTTGCCTGTAGTATACCTATAATATATTCCGGCATAGAGGCTCAGCAGAATCAGAATGCACATACATATCACCACTACGGAAAACGCGTTCCTGCTTGCTCCTATCTGAACTCCCATAATCTGCAGCATCATGATGAGCATAAGATATATCATATTGACCCTGCCGGTCATAACTTCAGAGGAATAGGCGCAATGAATCTTGTCGCACGCCGACAGTTTTGCGAATATTCCTGCCGCAATGGTGAAGATGGCAAGCAGGACACCGAGAAGGATAAATCCGATACCTATCATCTCCCATACCCCTATCACTGAACGGACAGCCGTCCTTGCCGCGAAAGAAGACAGTGTCAGAAGTATCAAAGCACAGGAATACATCCTTGATACTTTCCTCGAATTGTCATAGAAATACATCGAGAACAGCGGCATTACAGTAAATCCCAGCTCGGACACTATGTATCCAGACACATTACCGAAACACAGCATATCAGATACAACAAGGATCAAAGAAGCCGCGGCGGAAGAAAGAAGGACTGCAGGAAAGTCCCTGCATACAAAACAATGCTTAGACCATTTCAAAAGGACAAGTACGGAAAAAGACACGAATCCTACAATGATAATTCCATAAAGACACCAAGAAAAATAATCAATCTCAACACTAAAAATCATCTGTCACCTTTTTATTTCTCTGACAAATTTAGACAAAAGCCCCCTCAGAATTATACTCCTGAGGGGGCCTGTATAAAGGTTTTTCTGTTTTTTGCGATTATTTCTCTTTTTTACTTCTGCTGTACATTGTCCAGTTTCTTTGCCGCTCCTTTCTTCAGCTTGAGACCGGTCTTGATCTCGTCAAATCCTTCTCCATAGACACTGTTCGCGCTTGAGACGGAGACGAAAGCCTTGGGATCAATGTTCTTCACAGCCTCTACAATGGTATGAAGCTGGACCTTGCGGCAGATGATAAGGAGCACTTTGCTTTCCGCTCCAGTATACCATCCTACTGAATCCAATGCGGTGACTCCCCTGTTCATATTGTTTATCATATAATCAGCGATTTCCTTGTACCTGGAGGAGAAAATCAATATCTGCATTGAAGACTTGTTGCCCAGGAGCACCCAGTCGACAGTAAATGAAAATGTCACCATAGTAACATATCCGTATACCATATCATCCAACGTCTTGTCCGGTACCAGCAGTACGGAAGCGATGATGAAAAGGTCGGCATACAGATATACCTTTCCTGGAGACACCGGCCAATACTTGTTGACGACCATAGCGAGAATGTCCGTTCCTCCAGTACTGCCTCCGCGCATCAGCACTATTCCTATACCTATCGCTTCAATAAGACCTCCAACTATGGCAGTAATGAGTCTGTCGTCAAATGTAACAACAAGGTATTCATCAAACCTCGGAAGTATGTCAAAGAGCAATGTCGATACCATTATCGCATATATGGTCTTGAATCCGAATCCTTTGCCGAGAGCGGCAAATCCAGCGATAAGCAGGAAGGCATTCAAGACAAAGAACGAATAGGACACCGGTATGGCACCGTTGGACGCGAAATAGATTATGGTACAGATACCAGTACCTCCTCCGCTGGCGATACCTCCTGGAATAAGAAACGATGTCCATCCCATACAATAGAGGATAAGACCGAAAGTAATCAGAAAATAGTCCCAAATCACATACAGTATGTGTTTTGGCGTCAGATTACCAAGTTTTCCCATAGGACACTGAATTACACTTAGTTTACAATCACTTAATTACAATATTTACAATCTTGCCAGGAACGACGATCACCTTTACGATATTCGAGTCTCCAAGATATCTGGCCGTCTGTTCCATAGAGCGTACATTAGCTTCCACATCCTCCCTTGACATATCTTTCGGAAGGCTGACTGTGAAACGGGTCTTGCCGTTGAAAGACACTGCATACGTACATTCAGACTCCACGGTATATGCCTCAACATATTCAGGGAAAGACGCGAATGTGATGCTGTCATTATGTCCGAGAGCCTCCCACAGCTCTTCAGCGATATGAGGGGCAAACGGAGACAGGAGGATGATCAGAGGCTCCAGGATCTCCCTCTTGTGGCACTGGTGTTCGTAGAGCTCGTTCACGGCGATCATGAACGCGCTGACGGCTGTATTGAACGAGAAGTTCTCTATATCAGTACGTGCCTTTCCGATAAGCCTGTGAAGAGTCTTCAGTTCTGCCGGAGACGCCTTTTCATCGGTCACGATAAATCCGTCCCTGTCATAGAAAAGCCTCCATACCCTTTTGAGGAAACGGTTTACACCGTCGATGCCCTTGGTGTCCCAAGGCTTTGACTGCTCAAGAGGACCGAGAAACATCTCGTAAAGCCTCAATGTGTCAGCTCCGTATGTATCACATATCATGTCCGGATTGACGACATTGTACATCGATTTGCTCATCTTCTCAACACCGTAGCCGCAGATGTACTCCCCGTCTTCAAGTATGAACTCTGCATCGGCAAAATCAGGCATCCATTTCCGGAAAGCTTCCGTATCGAGACGGTCATTGTTGACGATATTCACATCGACATGTATCTCCGTGGTCTCATAGCTGTCCTTCAGGCCATACGATACAAAAGTATTCGTGTTGATGATACGGTATACAAAGTTGGAACGTCCCTGTATCATTCCCTGGTTGATCAGTTTCTTGAACGGCTCCTTCTCACATACATATCCCAGGTCATAAAGGAACTTGTTCCAGAAACGGGAATAGATAAGATGGCCTGTAGCGTGCTCCGTGCCTCCGATATAAAGGTCCACGTTCCTCCAATACTCATCGGCCTCCTTGCCTACAAGGGCAGAATCATTGTGAGGATCCATATATCTCAGATAATACGCGCTGCTGCCGGCAAATCCAGGCATAGTGCTTTTCTCTATAGGATATCCGTCGATAGTCCAGCCTGACGCCCTGCCGAGAGGAGGTTCTCCTGACTCAGTAGGCCTGTACTGGTCTATCTCAGGAAGTTCCAGAGGAAGTCTGTCCAAATCCAAAGGCACTGCCATCCCGTCTTTGAAATACACAGGGAAAGGTTCTCCCCAATATCTCTGGCGGGAGAAGATCGCGTCACGAAGCCTGTAGTTTATCTTGCGGTGTCCGATTCCGTGCTGCTCCACATAGTCTATCGCGGCTGGAATCGCCTCTTTGACAGTCATTCCGTCAAGGAAGCCGGAATTGCACATAATGCCCTCCTTCGCATCAAAGCTTGATTCACTGACATCACATCCTTCAATAAGAGGAATCACAGGAAGGTCGAAAGTCCTGGCAAAGGCATAGTCCCTGCTGTCGTGGGCAGGAACGGCCATAATGGCACCGGTACCGTATCCGGCAAGCACATATTCAGAAATCCATACAGGCACCCTTTTGCCCGTGAGAGGATTGACGGCGTATGAACCCGAGAAGACACCCGTCACCTTGCGTGTCTCGGCCAGCCTCTCCCTTTCGGTCTTCTTCTTCGCCATAGCAAGATATTCCTCCACGGCCTCTTTCTGACTGTCAGAGGTCAGCTTCCCGACCCACTCGCTTTCAGGAGCCAGCACCATAAATGTAACTCCGAACACGGTATCCGCACGGGTCGTAAATATGGTCATATCATATTCGCTGTCTCCGTTATATGCCTTGAATACCATCTCCGCTCCCTGAGAACGTCCGATCCAGTTCTTCTGCATATCTTTAAGAGAATCAGTCCAGTCCAAAGTATCCAGGTCATCCAGCAGTCTGGCCGCATACGCGGAAACCCTGAGCTGCCACTGCGTCATCTTCTTCTGCTCCACAGGAAAACCTCCTCTGACGGAATATCCTTCCTTGACCTCATCATTTGCAAGGACGGTTCCCAGTTGAGGGCACCAGTTTACGGATGTCTCACCCTGGTATGCTATACGGTAATTCATAAGGACATCATACCGCTCCCTTTCAGACATAGCATTCCACTGTTCCGCAGTGAAATCCAGTTCCTCGGTACAGGCGGCGTCCAGGCCTTCAGTACCGCTGGCGGCAAACCTTTCCTCCAGTTCCTCTACAGGACGAGCCTTCTGCAGAGAATTGTCATACCAGCTTCCGAACATTTTGATGAAAGCCCACTGAGTCCATTTGTAATATGCGGGTTCACAAGTCCTTACCTCTCTTGACCAGTCGTATGAGAATCCTATCCTGTCAAGCTGTTCCCTGTATCTCGCTATGTTCTTTGCTGTGGTCACGGCCGGATGCTGTCCGGTCTGTATCGCATACTGCTCAGCCGGAAGTCCGAAAGCGTCATATCCCATCGGATGAAGGACATTGAAGCCGCACAGTCTTTTATAACGGCTGAAGATATCGCTCGCGATATATCCGAGAGGGTGGCCGACGTGAAGACCGGCTCCTGACGGATACGGGAACATATCCAAAACATAATATTTAGGCCTGGAATAATCTTCAACAGCCTTGAATGTCTGATTGGCAGCCCAATACGACTGCCACTTGCTTTCTATTTCCTTAAAATTATAATCCATCGCTACTAATATTTCTTTATTCCGAAACTCTTTCTGTCACCTTTTTTCTCCAGTTTGAATTCAACAGGGATAGTCATCGATGTCCTTACCCTGTTGCCGTTGACCCTTCCGGCCCTCCACTTCGGAGACGCGCTTATGACACGCACCGCCTCGTCGTCAAGCACAGGATCCACGCTTTTCACAACTCTGACACCGGTTACCCTTCCGTCCTTCTCAATGATGAAATCAATCAGAACCCTTCCCTGTATTCCGTTTTCTACAGCATACGCAGGATATTTGAGATACTGGTACACCCATTTCTGAAGGAACTGCCTCGGATCCTCGCTGTTGAGGAACATAGGTTTGATGTCACAGTCACTGAAAGAGACAACATCATCATACGAAGGGCCTTTTTTAGGAGCCTCATTCGGTCTGAACGAATAGACGCCGTTATTGTTGGCCACGGCAACCGTAAGATTGTATATGTATTCAAGCTCCTTTTCCATCATTTCATATTCTATGATAGAGCCTGTATCCTTGTACGTGTTATGCTCAGGATACCTTCCAGTAGTCAGCATTACCGATGGTATCTCCTTGGAATAGAAAGCCCTGTGGTCGGAAGGATAAGGTTCCGCAGCCACCAGCTCAGGCCTTGCGGGCTGAAGTCCGTCTCCGACAGCCTTGATTACGGAATTGAGGTCCGCATTTGAAGCCGTATAGGCATAGAAGCCCTCGTCTCCTGTCCCGAGCATATCCAGATTTATCATTGCGTCAACCCTGTCAATATCCGAAAAAGACCTGTTGATAAAATACCAGGCTCCGGAATATGACATAGTTGAAGCTCCGAAAGCGACAAATATGACTGAACGGCGGAAAAGGATCGAATTCGTGCTGACCATCCTTGCCAGCTCCATCATCATCGCAAGACCGGAAGCATTCCCGTTCGCCCCATAATATATCTGGTCCACGGTCCTGCCGTCCACGGTCATAGTATTCACTCCAAGGTTGTCAAGCCGTGCGCCTATCACTATATATCTGTCCTTCAGCTCCTTGTCATATCCCTGCACAAATCCGAATACATTTCTGGATGTCAACGTGTCACCACCGTCAAGTGCTATACCGAAGGTGTCCCCGTCTTTTGGGCACAGCATATCGACACCGTATGAAGAAAGAGTCTCATAGACATATTCAGCAGCGGCCTTCTCACCTTCAGATCCGGGAGCGCGGCCTTCCATCGATGATGCAGCCACATATCCTATATGATTTTTGAATGCCGCCACGGTCTCGCTGTCATACAATGAAGAATATGATGCATCCGTCCTGTACTGGGAAGATGCGGAAACAGAAAACACTACAAGGGCTGCAGCTGCAGCCAACAGCCTTTCAGATGACTGACACACACTTTTCCACATAAAACTATTCATTTACAAGAATCCAAACATCCTCAGGGCAGAAGGATTCCCCTTTCACTTTCTTCAGAGACCGGAAAATATCACCGGCGGAATCCGAAGGCTGGATTCCCACAGCCATCAGTCCGTTGCTGAAACATATCAGAGAGGCTGAATATCCTGATTTCTCCACATTCTTCAGCAGCGCATCGGCATTCACACCGCTGCGGAATGAGCCGACTATTATATAATATCTGAATTCAAGGGAATCCGAACTCAATCCGCCAAGATCAGACAGTCCGCGTACTGCTCCGCTGAGCTTATGTATTGAATCCACAACGGCAAGCGAGTCAGCCATTGTTCTACGTTCCGCCTCCAGAACTGCGGCGCGGGCCCTGTCCTCCTCGATTTCAACGCGTTTGCGTTCCAGTTCGTCAGAAGTCGGACGCCCGGCAATTTTCCTGAACATATCACAGCCGCCCAAAGCGCACAGTGATATGAAGATGACTATTAAAAACGACTTTCTCATTGTACCAGCGTCATCCAGACGAATTAAGTTAGCAAAATCTCGTTTACACAACCGGCAAATTTAATTATTTAATAATCCGGGACAAAATAAAAATGATATATTTGCATTCAGAAACAATCTGAATTTTCTCAGACATCATCAAAAAAAAGAAATAAGCATGTCAATTTTCAGCAGAATCTGGCACCAGATAAAGACTATTGCCAACATTTCGGACCATATCGATACGATGGCCGCAGAACGTCTTATAAGATCCAATATCCATTTCCGCGGACCCAATGTATGGATCCTTGCCTTTTCAATCATAATCGCATCCGTCGGACTGAATGTCAATTCAATCCCTGTCATCATCGGAGCGATGCTCATATCACCGCTTATGGGACCTATATTCGGCGTGGGACTCGGACTCGGGATATACGACCTGACTCTGCTCAAGGATTCACTGAAAAACCTTCTGGTGATGGTGCTTATCAGCCTTATAGCATCTTTCCTGTACTTCCTCATAACACCTCTGAACCTGTCCAATCCGACAGAGCTTCTTGCACGTACGAACCCTACAATATATGATGTGCTAATAGCATTGTTCGGAGGATTCGCCGGAATTTTCGAGCAGTGCAGAAAAGACAAGGGAACAGTGTTCTCGGGAGTAGCCATCGCCACAGCCCTCATGCCTCCTCTGTGCACCGCAGGATACGGTCTTGCAAGCGGAAGCATCCTGTATTTTCTCGGAGCATTGTACCTGTTCTTCATCAACTGCATATTCATTACCCTCGCGACATACATCACCGTCAAATATCTGCATTTCACCAACATAGAATTTGCGGAAGCCAAGACGATGAAGCGTTCCAAGACAATCATAACGATTGTCGTACTCGTGGTGATGGCACCAAGCATCTGGTCCGCCATATCTATGATCAAGGAAAACAATTTCGACAAAAGCATATCGGAATTCGTGTCCAACAACAGGACCCTTCCGTCCAAAGCCTTCATATACGACTACAGGATATCGCACCACAAAGGTTCGAAAGTTGAAATATTCATTTCCGGTGAACCTCTGTCCTCAACCGACAGGAGCAACCTTCTTGAAGCCGCAAAGAAATACGGCATCAAGGGAGACCAGATCAGCATCAATGAAAGGATTACGGCAGAGGGCACAAGCGAATCTGAAATAATAAAAGGCATATACGAAAGGTCAGACTCCGAAATCAGCAAGAGGGATACGGAAATTTCAAATCTGAAGAAGACTATCAGGGAGCTCAGACAGGAAGAGATCCCGTATATACAGATAGCCAAGGAAGTCTCCAACCAGTATCCTGCCGTCAAAGAAATATCCATAGCCAAAGGAGCTGAGGTAAAGACAGGAGAATTCACCCGCACGGATGCAGTATTCGTCATGATAAAGACTGAAGGTGAGCTTACCGCACAGGAACGTCTCCGTCTGACCAACTGGCTGAAGATAAGACTCAATTTTGACAAAATAATACTATATGAAGATAAGATCTGAAATCTTCGCGGCAGTCTCACTCCTCTGCATACACTGCGGCATATCCCATTCGGCCCAGCTTCACCATAACGAAGAGGACAGGAGAACATCCTGTGACACCGTATCCGTCACCATAATAGGAGATGTCATGCTGCACCAGTCACAGATAGACAACTGCCGTGAAAGATTTGCCGCAAAGTACGGGAAAGCCGACCCTGAGTCACACGATGACTTTGACTTCACACCGTATTTTGCAGAAATAAGCGACATTCTGAAGAAATCCGACATAAGCGTCGCAAATATGGAGTTCACTCTTTCAGGTCCTCCTTTCAGCGGCTACCCGGCCTTTGCCGCCCCCGATTCATACGCATACTATATGGCGGACTGCGGCATCAACGTATTCCTGACCGCAAACAACCACATCCTTGACAAGGGAGCGCGTGGAATATCCAGAACACTTGCCACATATACGGATATGGATGAGACCGACGGGGTACTCAATACAGGAAGCTTCAGCAGCAGCGAATCCTTGTCCGGAAACTATCCTCTGATCATAGAATGCAAAGGGACAAGAATCGCTCTTGTGAATTTCACATACGGCACGAATGTCAGCCCTGACGGCAACTTCCCGAAGACATGCACTATGGATAAAGAGGAAATATCCGCGGCACTCGCCAAAGCCAGGGAAAACGCAGACATAATCATAGCACTGCCGCATTGGGGCACGGAATATGCTCTCAGGCATTCCGCGGAACAGGAAGCTATGGCATACTGGCTTGCTGAAAACGGTGCTGATATTATAGTGGGCTCACACCCGCACGTAGTACAGGACACCGGAACAATAACCGTAAAATACGGACAGGAAGAAAAATCAGTCCGGGTAATATATTCAACCGGAAACATCATATCCAATATGAGTGCGGCAAACACACAGATAGGCCTTATTGTACAGCTGAAGATTGCAGAGGACAGCGACGGCAAGGCAAAAATCACATCCGATGAATATACATATACCTGGTGCTCCCTGCCCGGCAGACTGACAGACAGCCATATCACAATCCCTGTCAAGAAGTACAAGGATACGCGCGGAAGCTGGAAAGATCCGGGCGGATATGACAAAATGATAGACACATATTCAAGAATACTGAAAACATCCGGAATCAAGGACAAATGAAAAAGACAATAACTCTCAATGCAATAGACCCGGTTGAAATATATGGTGCAGGCAACAGGATACTTGAAGAACTGTGCCGCCACTACCCTGAGACAAAAGTAGCTGCAAGAGGCAACGAAATCATACTCGACGGTCCGCAGAATGAAGTGGAGGACTTCGAGACCAAAATATCAATGCTCATCGGAAGAAGAAGGCACAAGATGAACCTGACTCCGTATGATGTGGAAGACATATTTGACGGAGAGACCTCGGCGGACAATTTCCGGATGAACGGAGACGCCACGATAGTACACGGGACGGACGGTAAACCGATAAGGGCAAGAAACCGTACACAGGAGGAAATGGTGAAGGCCTACTTTGAGAATGACCTTATATATGCGATAGGACCTGCAGGAACAGGAAAGACATATATAGCCATAGCTCTGGCCGTAAGGGCATTGAAGAACAGGGAAATCAAAAGGATCATACTGACAAGGCCAGCCGTGGAGGCGGGAGAAAGGCTCGGATTCCTTCCCGGAGACCTCAAGGATAAGCTTGACCCGTATCTGCAGCCTCTGTATGACGCACTCGGAGATATGATTCCGGCAAAAAGGCTACAGGAATTTATGGAAGACGGTACAATCCAGATCGCGCCTTTGGCATATATGAGGGGGCGCACTCTCGACAGGGCCTGTGTCATCCTTGACGAGGCACAGAACACCAATCTGGGACAGCTGAAGATGTTCCTGACAAGAATGGGCAGAGACGCGAAATTCATCGTGACAGGAGACGCCAGCCAGGTGGATCTTCCGAACAAGGAGGACTCAGGACTTCTCAAAGGAATAGAGCTCACAAAAAACATCAAAGGCATCAGTACTATAATGTTCAAGACAGAAGACATAGTACGCCACCCTCTTGTCAACAAAATAGTAAAGGCATTCGACAAAGTTTCAAAAGACTGAAGCCGCATATACCGAGTTGAATGAACAGCACGGTCTCTTTTATGTCATACGGGTAAGGTCTCCAGTCTCTTTTGGGATTCCGGACACCTTTTTTATGCTCACATACAATATACGGTGGCAGATAGCCATAAGGCGGCATTGGCTCCCGAAAAGGGAGGGCACCACGAAGTGGAAGGACCGCCGTGGCTACTGCCACCATTACGATTGCCACCTTCAGCAGCAATGGGTTGATAATCAATAAAAACACACTGAAGGTGGTAACAGGCGGGACAATATGATCTGATTATTTAGAAATATTTCAGGAACAAGTGTGCCGGCATACTTGTTTTGTCTTGTCATTCCGTTATCTACAGGACAGCATATTGCAAGCACCCACCAAAAAAAAGAAGGTGACTAAAAAGTCCAACGACTTTCAGTCACCTTCTCTTCACTTTTCAGAAGCGCTTAGTTTGCTGTACCATTCTGTACTATTTCGCTGTATTTCGCGTAACCGTCAGCATATTTCTGATCTTTGTCACGGAAACGGTAATAGATGTTCTTGAGGTACTCGGCGATATTGACTTTTATCGCATCATCCTTGGAAATCTTGAATGCAGCCTCAAAAGGTTCAGCGGCACTGAGAAGACTTGCCTCGAAATCTTCTACCATCTTCATATATTTGGCGTCATCCATCTCTGTAGCAGCCTTCTCTGAAATTTCAATCGCCTCGTTGTAATACAGGATACCGATACCGATGAAACCGAACTCATAGTCAGGATTGATCTCATTTGACTTCCTGTATGCAGCAATAGCCTCATCCTTATGTCCGAGCTTGTTGTGGATATCTCCTTCAACATAGTAAAGGGAAGCATTGTTAGGCTCATTTGCCTTGGCCTTGTCAAGAAGGACGAAAAGCTGTTCAGGATTGTCTCCGCTCTGGATATAATAATTGATCAGACCGATAAGAATGCTCTGATTCTGAGGGAATACGGAAAATCCTTCCTCAAGCACATTCTTAGTTGCAAGTGAATCACCGAGCTTGGTATATACATCAGCAAGTTTCGCATACACCTCACCGTCCTCATAATATTTGATATCCACGCATTTCTTGAAGAATTTCTCAGCCCTTGCATTGTCTCCGGACATCCATGCAGTGAAACCTGCATTATAGATAGCCATAGAATCAATTGCATCAGACGGTTTGGTAGCCTTCGCCTCAGCTGCAGCCTCAAAGTCAACACTTGCAGCTGCAAGGTCGCCGAGCATATATTTGTTCATACCCTCTTCAAGATATTTTGCGGAAACGTTGTTCATACCCGCAACGATATCTTTGGTCTTCGAGCCCTTTACATCCACCTCGTATGCTTTCTTGTAGGCATCAAGAGCCTTTGCAAGAGCATCAGGATATACAGGACTGGTAATCTCGATCATACTCAGGACTCCGCCCGCGTTGAAATAATAGTTTCTGGTAGCATATACCTGTTTGAGAAATGACTCCCCGTTAAGGACAACATTCTCAGTCGATACAGGTTTTTCATTTCCGAGAATGAGCTGAAGTTCCTGCTGACCTGCTCCGACCCAGCCTGCACCGGCAGGAGCCGAATAGGCAGCCAGATAAGAATCAGCCAGTTTCATCCAAGTCGCAACCTTAGTTGCCTTTTTCGGATTTGCAGCAGCTTCCGCCGCAGACTCAACCGCCTTCTTTGCGTCGGCAGGAGATTTTACCTGTGCATCAGCAAACTGAACTGAAAGCAGAACTGCCAATGCAATCATAATCCTTTTCATAATATTGTCAATTGTGTGTTTTGTGTTATTATTCAGCCTGTTCCGGTGTCTCCGCAGCTGCGGTTTCACCATTGTTTTCCGGATTGCCGCTCTCTTCCTCCGTCCTGTTTACAGCAGATACGGCAGCAATGGAGTCCCCATCCTTGATATTGATAAGACGGACACCCTGGGTCGCCCTTCCTGCCACCCTGATATCAGCGACGGCAAGCCTGATAGTCAGTCCGGAACGGTTGATGATCATAAGGTCATTCTCATCCGTCACATTCTTTATGGCAACCAGATCTCCGGTCTTATCCGTGATGTTCAGTGTCTTGACACCTTTTCCTCCACGGTTGGTAATCCTGTATTCTTCAATATCGGAACGTTTGCCGTAGCCATGCTCACTCACGACAAGGATATTCCTCTGCGAGGCATCCTCTGCCGAAGGGTCATAGCATACCATTCCTATAACTTCGTCATCATCCTCAATATTGATGCCGCGGACTCCTGAAGCAGTCCTTCCAAGAGGCCTTGCGTCCGTCTCGTCAAAACGGCAGCAGCGTCCCTTCCTTCCGGCAAGCATAATCTGGCAGGAGCCGTTTGTCATACAAGCCTCAAGCAGTTCATCTCCGTCACGCACGGTAATCGCGTTGACTCCGTTTGTACGTGGCCTTGAATACGCTTCAAGAGAAGTTTTCTTTATTATTCCCCTCTTTGTGGCAAGGACGATATAATTGTTGTTCACATAATCCTCGTCCTTGAGATTGCGCACATTGATATATGCCTTTATCTTGTCATCGGCTTCGATATTGATCACATTCTGGATTGCACGCCCCTTGGATGCACGTGAACCTTCCGGAATCTCGTACACCTTGAGCCAGTAGCATTTGCCGTTCTGGGTGAACAGAAGCATTGTACTGTGCATATTGGCGACATAGATATGCTCGATGAAATCGGCGTCCCTTGTCGCGCTTCCCTTCATTCCGACACCTCCTCTGTTCTGTGTGCGGTATTCAGTAAGGGATGTACGTTTGATATATCCGAGATGCGATATCGTGATCACCACATCATCATCCGGATAGAAGTCCTCCGGATTGAACTCATCGGCAGAAAGGGCGATTTCGGTACGTCTCTCGTCTCCGTATTTCTCCTTGAGCTCCATAGTCTCGTTCTTGACGATCTCCATCTGCTTGTCATAGCTTGCGAGAACCTCCTGACAATAATTGATGAATTTCACAAGCTCGTCAAACTCGGACTGGAGCTTTTCCCTTTCAAGTCCAGTAAGCTGACGGAGCCTCATTTCAACAATCGCAGTAGCCTGCGCCTCAGAGAAGTCAAACGCCGCGATCAGTTCATTCTTTGCATCCTCAACGCTCTTCGAAGCCCTTATGATTGCTATGATCTGATCTATGACATCCAGAGCCTTGAGAAGCCCCTCAAGGATATGTGCACGTTTCTGCGCCTTTTCAAGATCGAACCTGGTCCTGCGGACAACGACATCGTGCCTGTGCTGTACAAAATATTTGATGAGCTCCTTGAGATTCAGAGTCCTCGGACGCCCTTCCACAAGAGCGACATTGTTGACCGAGAAGCTCGACTGGAGCGGAGAATATTTGAACAGGGTGTTCAGCACCACGTTGGAGTTGGCTCCCATCTTCAGTTTGATGACAACCCTTATTCCCTGCCTTGAAGACTCGTCATTGACGTATGATATGCCTTCCACTCTCTTGTTTTCAACAAGTTCGGCTATCTTCTCTATCATCTCCCTCTTGTTGACCATATAAGGGATTTCAGTCACCACTATGGTCTCCCTTCCTGAATCGCTGACTTCGATCTCAGTCTTCGAGCGGATTACGATACGTCCGCGTCCTGTCTCAAAGGCATCCTTTATGCCCTGATGCCCCTGTATGATACCTCCTGTAGGGAAATCAGGTCCTTTGATGTAGTGCATCAGCTCATCTACCGTAATCTCAGGATTGTCTATATATGCGCAGATGGCATCGCAGCATTCACCGAGATTGTGCGGAGCCATATTGGTCGCCATTCCGACAGCGATACCGGAAGAACCGTTCAGAAGAAGAAGCGGTGCCTTGGTAGGAAGCACTGTAGGCTCCTGAAGAGTATCGTCAAAGTTGTTCTGAAAATCTACCGTATCCTTTTCAAGGTCTGCAAGAACTTCCTCGGCAAGCTTCTCCAGCTTCGCCTCGGTATAACGCATCGCAGCGACCGGGTCACCGTCCATAGAACCGAAGTTTCCCTGTCCCTTGACGAGCGGATATCTCAAAGCCCAGTCCTGGGCCATCCTGGCCATCGCATCATACACACTCGAATCTCCGTGCGGATGGAATTTACCGAGAACCTCTCCCACAATCCTGGCAGACTTCTTGGTCTGTCCGGAATAGCTCAAGCCAAGACCGTCCATACCGAAAAGAACCCTCCTGTGGACAGGCTTGAAGCCGTCTCTCACATCAGGAAGAGCTCTTGAGACAATAACAGACATCGAATAGTCGATGTATGCGTTTCTCATCTGCTGGTCGATATTGACCTGTTCAATCTTACCTGTAATTTCCTCGTTCATATATTTACTATATCAAATTTTAATCAACACATAGTGTGCAAAGGTACGAAAAAATTCGTAATTTAGCGCGGTTTTTAGGTATTTATGGAGATAAAAATTTCAGACGAACTCAACGCTATCATCAACTACGCAAGGCAGGAAGCAATGCGTACAGGAAGTTACGGGATAGCACCGGACCATCTTTTCCTCGCCATCATCAGACACGGGGAAAATACGGCCTGCGACGTGCTCCGCGGGCTTGATGCCGACATACAGGAATTCAAGAGCTTCATCGACAGCAAAATTTTCACGAACGAGAACATACCATACTCCGAGATGGACAGCATAACGTTTTCAAGAGGAACGCAGAACGTGCTGAGCATCACGGTAATCGAGGCGACCAGGGCAGGCAGTCCGCAGGCCTCGTCACAGCATCTTCTGCTTGCGCTGTGCAGAAACACCGGAGGCTACGGGACGACATATCTCAGAGACACCGGAATCGATTACGGAAGGGTGTCCTCATACCTTGAAAGAAACGGGATGCTTGTGTCCGGAAAGGAAAACAAAGATGAAGACCGTACGGAAAACGAAGAGCAGCCTCAGAATGAAGACACACAGCAGAAGCAGAGCGTCTCGCCTCTTGAGGAATTCGGCTACGACCTTACGAAGGCAGCGGCAGAGGGCAGGCTGGATCCTGTGGTAGGAAGGGAAGACGAGATAGAAAGGGTGATACAGATTCTCGGAAGGAGAAAAAAGAACAACCCTATGCTTGTCGGAGACCCGGGAACAGGAAAGTCCGCCATTGTCGAAGGGATCGCACAGAAAATTGCTTCCGGGGACATTCCTCACGTTCTGAAGAACAAGAGGCTCATCTCGCTCGACATAGCATCGGTAGTGGCCGGGACAAAATACAGAGGGGACTTCGAAAAAAGGCTCAAGTCAATCATCAGGGAGCTGTCACTTAATCCGGATGTGATTCTATTTATCGATGAATTCCATACCATCGTGGGAGCCGGAGGGGCTTCAGGCAGCCTTGATGCCGCAAATATGATGAAACCGGCCCTTGCACGCGGTGAAATCCAGTGCATCGGAGCGACAACTCTCGACGAATTCGCCAAAATAATAGAAAAGGACGGCGCACTTGACAGAAGGTTCCAAAAAATCGTAGTGGAACCGGCAGACTATGCTCATACCGTCTCTATCCTGAAAAAGATCAAAGGAAATTATGAAAGCCATCACGAAGTAAGATATACCGACGAAGCGCTGGAAGCATGCGTAAGGCTTTCTGAAAGACATATAACAGACAGGTGTCTGCCTGACAAGGCGATAGACGCTATGGATGAAGCCGGTTCAATGGTCCATCTCCGCAGCTGCAGAAGCAAAAGAGGCTCCTCTGAAGTCTCGGCTGAGGATATAGCTGCGGTCATATCACAGATGACCGGAATTCCTGCAGGCAAAGTGGCAGAAAGCGAAAGCAACAGGATAATAAAAATGCAGAAAATGCTCAGCGGCAGAATCATCGGCCAGGACGAGGCCATAGAGAAAGTCGTAAAGGCAATCAGAAGGAACCGGGCCGGCATAAAAGATCCTCGCAGGCCGATAGGCACATTCCTTTTCTTCGGACCGACAGGAGTAGGCAAGACTCAGCTGGCAAAGTCACTTGCAGAATATCTGTTTGACAGCCAAGACAATATAATCAGGCTTGATATGAGTGAGTATATGGAAAAATTCACTGTATCAAGGCTTATAGGCGCGCCTCCGGGATACGTAGGATTTGAAGATGGAGGACAGCTCAGCGAGAGGGTCAGAAGGAAACCGTACTGCGTCGTACTTCTTGACGAAATAGAAAAAGCGCATCCTGATATCTTCAACCTTCTGCTTCAGGTACTGGATGAAGGAAGACTGACCGACAGCAACGGAAGGACAGTGAATTTCCGCAACACCATACTGATAATGACATCCAATGTAGGAAGCAGGGAAATTGACGAATACGGCAACGGGCTCGGCTTCAACACGGCAGGAAAAAATGTCGTCACAAGCAGAAAGACAATACTTGAAAAAGCGGTCAAAAAGGTCTTTCCTCCCGAATTCATCAACAGGATTGACGAACAGGTATTCTTCAACCAGCTGGACAGGAAAGATATAGAAAAAATCATTGACATCGAGCTGAAGGATCTGCGCAGCAGAGTCCTGGGGGCCGGATACAGGCTTACTGTAACCCCTGCCGCCAAAAGGCTTGTGGCAGATGCCGGATATGACCCAAAATTCGGCGCAAGACCTCTGAAAAGAGCGGTGCAGAAATATATCGAAGACCCTGTTTCAGAATTTATAATCATGCAGAGTATGCTTCCTTCATCAGGCGGCGCGACTTTGAAGGTCGGTCTGTCACCCGACAGACAAAGCACGGAGGCAAGCCTCGTTACGCAATGCTGATTTCCTGTATTTCAAGGTCCATATCTGTAATCATATCCATAAGTGCACGGAGCGAATCCTCTGATGAAATCATAGAACTGATTGATTCAAGTGTAAAATCTGTGTTTTTCATAATATGATGTTTTTGTTTTTCTTATGTTTATGATGCAAAGATAGACGTCACTTGTACCAAAGTATGGCACATTAAACTTTTTTAAAGAATTTATGACAAAACTTGTAATATTTGATCTTGACGGCACTCTTCTGAACACTATAGATGATCTTGCGGGAGCGTGCAACTACGCACTTGACAAGTGCGGATATCCGGCAAGAAGAGCAGAAGAATACAACACCCTCGTCGGAAGAGGGATATATAATCTTTTCAGAGGCGCACTTCCAGAAGGGGCGAAAGACGAAGAGAACGTGGAGCGGATGGCGGAGATTTTCATACCGTACTACGATGCGCACAAATGTGATATGACACGTCCATACGACGGCATCATCCAGCTTCTGTCATCCCTGGAGAAGGCCGGGATAAAGTTTGCCATAGCATCCAACAAATACCAGGAGGGAGCCGAAGGTGTAGCCGCAGAATATTTCGGGCAATTTGATTTCCTCAAGGTCCTCGGACAAAGGGAAGGATTCCCGATAAAGCCGTCACCGGACATTGTATATGAAATAATGGCTGCGGCAGAAGGAATTGAAAAAGATGAAGTGATCTATGTCGGGGATTCTAATGTTGATATGGAGACCGGCATCAATGCCGGAGTAAGGACAGTCGGGGTAACCTGGGGCTTCCGGACCAGAGAAGAACTGGCCTCATTCAATCCGTGGGGGCTTGCCGATACGCCGGAGGAACTGCTTGATTATATTATAAACTGACAAAAATATGGAACAGAACCAACGGGCCATAGATACCCTTGCAAGGTACATAATCTATGGGACAGCAGCGGCGGCGATAGGTGCGCTCTGCTGGTTTTTCAGAGATGTCATAGTCTATATCCTTATTGCCGGCGTGCTTTCCCTGATAGGACAGCCGCTTATGAAACTCCTCAAAAAGATAAGGATCAGGAACAGGTCACTGCCTGACTGGCTGTGCGCAGCATTGTCCATAGTGCTTATACTGCTTGTATTCTTCAGCATAGTCATACTTATCTTCCCTGTAGTGGCATCCGTATTCAAAGACATATCAATGGTGGATGTCAGCAACACCGTAAAGTCCATCTCCGTGCCGCTTCAGAACTTCAACGACTTTATGATGGACAAATTCCCCAATCTCGGGAACGACTTCAAAATAGAGAAGGTAGTGCTGGAACAGCTGCAGAAATTCGTGAACATAACAATGTTCTCCTCATTCCTGAGTTCGGTGACATCATTCCTCACGAGCTTCGGAATAGGTCTGTTTTCAGTGGTGTTCATCTCATTCTTCTTTTTCAAAAATGAGCACCTGTTCTCCAGGATAGTGGTGTCCCTCGTACCCGACAGGCACGAAAAGAATGTGGTGGAATCAATAGACGACATACATTATCTGCTCACAAGATATTTTCTCGGGCTTCTGACAGAAGTCGCAGGAGTCGCGACGCTGAACTTCATCGGTCTGCTTCTGATTGCAAGGATGGGATTCAACGCATCTATCGGAATCGCCTTCATGACCGGACTGCTCAACATCATCCCTTATGTCGGGCCGCTTACAGGAGGAGTGATAGGCACCGTGTTCGCCGTCGTCATAAAATATATATGCGCCACACATCTCGGGCTTGACGTCAGCTTCTGGGTATTCATACTGATAGTCGCCGCCATATTCTGCGTAACCCAGCTGGTGGACAATTTCCTTTTCCAGCCTATCATATATTCAAGCAGCATCAAAGCGCATCCTCTGGAAATATTCATTGTTCTTCTTATGGCCGGCCATATAGGAGGAATAATTGGAATGCTTGTTGCTATACCGTCGTACACCTGCCTCAGGGTGATAGCGGGAAGATTTTTCCGGAATGTCAAATTCATAAGGGCACTAATCCCTGACCGGCAGCAGGAAAATGCGAAACAATCAGAACAGAATGAATAATATGAATTTAAACATCAGCAGAATGAAGACATTGTTTTCAAAACGGGGCGTATTGATTATGGCCGCGGCAATACTGCCGTTTCTGTGCCCGGCCCAGGAACCGGTCAGCATAACTCCTGACGGGACATATATGTTTGCACAACGGGACACCTGTGATCTCTTTCTTGATGTCTATGAGCCTGCCCCGGGGAGTATGACATCATTTGAAGGCAAGGAAAAACCGACCATACTGTTTATGTTCGGAGGAGGATTCATCACAGGAAAGCGCAACGCCGAAGAATATTTTTCCTGGTACAAATCTCTGACAGACAACGGATACCGTGTCATAGCCATCGACTACAGACTCGGGCTGAAAGGGACCAGGTCAGTCGGCATAGCACAGGTCGATCTGCTTGACAATGCCATACATATTGCAGTGGAAGACCTGTTCAGCGCGACAAACTATATAATCGAGAATGCGGAATGTCTCAATGTGGACCCTTACAACATAGTGATAAGCGGCTCTTCCGCCGGTGCTATTACAGTTCTGCAGGCAGACTACGAACTTTGCAACAGGACATCATACTCAGCCTCGCTGCCGGATGATTTCCATTATGCCGGAGTAATGTCATTTTCAGGAGGAGTATTTTCACGCAAAGGGAAGCTGAAATACGAAGAGCAGCCCGCACCGACGATCTTTTTCCACGGGACCGGAGACAAACTTGTGAACTACAAACAGATAGTATTCTTCAACCTTGGATTCTTCGGGTCAGACAAGGTCGCAAAAAGATTTGAGAAATTCGGATACAACTACAATATACTGCGTTATCTGGACCGCGGCCACGAAATAGCCGGCATAATGGACAGGACAGTAGGATTCCAGATGAACTTCATAGAAGAAAACATAATGAAGGGCAACAGGCTGATTGCGGACATCATCATAGATGACCCCGGAATCCAGGAAGGAACAACAGCGAAATCACGCAAGGAGCTATACGGGAACTGACATATCCTGTCAGCGTCAATACAACGGTGAAGTCTATCGTCTGTCGATAAACTTCACCGTTTTTCTGCTCATCGGAGGCATCTGAAGCTTGGCTATATATTCAACCGGATCAAAACTGATCGACGGGGCCACCCTGACCCTGGAACGGAACATATCCTTGATTCTCTTTTCAAAGACATCGCTGTGGTCGGACGAACCGACACGTACAAGCACCTCATCCGTACCGAGATCATTGGTATATACCTCGACTATATAATTTGTGATCTCCGGTACATTGTCCAATACATCAAAAAGGGCAGGAGGATATAGTGTCGTACCTTTGAACTTGACCATCTGGCTTTTGCGCCCTATCACTGAACTCAGGCGTGAAGAATGCCTTCCGCAGCTGCACGGTTCATCATAACGGCGGCATATATCGCCGGTACGGAATCTCAGAAGCGGCATGCCTTCGACTCCCAACGTAGTGACAGTGACTTCTCCTTCCTCCCCTTCCGCTACAGGATTACCATTCTGGTCAAGAAGTTCCACTATTATCAGATCCACAGGTATATGGCATCCCCTATGGGCAGAGCATTCCGTGAAGGAAGCCTGCATCTCAGTCGATGCGTATGTGGAATACAGTTCCAGTTCACCCCAGGCGTCATTTATTCTTTTGCCGAGCGTGTTGAATTCAAATGTATCAGGATTTCTCAAAGCCTCCCCGATGCACACGCATTTCTTCAATGAACTGCCGTGCCAGTCAATGCCGTTTGCGGATGCGAAATCCACGAGTTTCAAAAGAAAAGACGGAACTACCATTCCGCATGTAGGTCTCGCCCTCCTTATCGTGTCCCATTGAAGCTCCGGTATCCCATTTCCGACACGGATGATCCCCATACCCATCTTCCTGGCTCCGAGGAAATAGGCAAGCCCTGCCATAAAACGCCTGTCAAGGGTTGTCATCAGCTGGAGGATATCAGACCTGCCGCATCCTGCAGTAGAAAACGAGAGCCATTCATTGTAGGCCAGCCTGTCAAGGTCACCGTCCGTCAGAGCAAAAGTAACCGGATCTCCAAGAGTCCCGGAAGTAGTGACATAGTCGACAATTTCATCTTTTGATACACAAATGAAGTCTTCATTGTATTTCTGGAGATCATCCTTGGAGGTCAAAGGGATATTCGCAAGGTCTTCTATCTTCCTTATCCTGTCAGGTCTGATCCCGTTCTCGGCGAACATCCTCTTATAGAATTCAGATGAGCCGGCGAGATATTCAAGCGTCACGGCGAGCTGCGCCTCCTGAAAAGCCTTTATTTCGGAAGCGGATGCAAACTGTATTTCCGGGGTTCTAAACATAGTCGTCAGTTTTATATATCTTTATGCTTTCCGGGGAAAGTCCGGAGAACACGGCATCAAAGCCATCCTGAGAGAAAGAGCCAGGATCCGCATTGACATATTCAAGCCCTTCATCCACCAGATAATTGTTGCGTGCAATCTCTATCCTGTCCGGATCTCCGTCAACGGCAACTATCTGCCTGTCAGGCGAAAGCATCTTAAGCATCAGGTCAATCTGCCCGTAACCGCATCCAAGATGCAATATCCTTCCCTTGCGAGGCAGCAGTTCATCAAATTCCCTGTAGGAATCAAAACGGCGCAGCTCGCGGCGTGTCTCCCTCTCCAGGCCCGCCCCTTTGTAAATCATACTTCTGAGCAAGGCCCACCTGTAATAAGGGTCAGCGGTCGAACTCCATTCCTGTCCGAGCCTGCGGTACATTTCGCAGACCTGCATCCTCACCATCCTGGCAAGCGTCCTGTAGTCACGTCCTTCAGGACTTATCCTGTCCATAAACACTACAGAGGTCACACTGCGTCCCATATTCATAGGAGAATGCTTTGGAAGGACCCTGTCATTGCCATAAAATACGACAGGAAGGATGTCCATATCCAGCGTGGAAGCAATATAGAAGGCCCCTTTATGGAAACGGTGGATCCTTCTGTCAGTCTCCCTGGTCCCCTCCGGGAATACGGCAAGGCTCCAACCGTCCCTGACACGCTCCGAATAGGACTCCGCAATCTCCTCATATCCTTCATCGGAATAATAGAATCCGAGGAATCTGGCTATAGGCCAGAACACCGGAACCTTACGCACCCAGCCTTTGGCCATCACAAGCAGTCTCGGACTCAAGGCCATAATCCAAAGCACATCAAGGAAAGACTGATGGTTGGCCACAAGTATACAAGGTTTCGAGAAATCCTCATTTCCAGGATTCCTCATATCAACCTTGACAAGCGGTGCCGTATATATTATCGCCCGGCTGAGTATATATCCCGCATATCTTGCTGCCCTCTGCTTCGTGAGAAGCTTCACAGGAAGAGGCAGCAGTACAATTATGACGGCTGTCGTCAGCAGGCAGGCTATCAGGAACTCCAGAAACAGCAGTCCGGAACATAGCACCCCGGTGAATGTATACGGATGCCTTCCCTTTGAAGCCGGTCCGAGCACAAAAAGATCAAATACCAGAGGCTGCAATGTGAACGAGATCAGCACCACCGCGCACATTCCTATTATGGACAGCGCCCCTATGGAATGCAGAGCAGGATGTCTGGCGGCAATCATAGCTCCCATTCCAGCGATTATTGTAAAAGTCGAGAAGAAGATCGCGGTCTTGTGTGATGAAAGGATTTCTTTCCTGGTCGAATACCTGTTTATCAGGCCGTCCATTATGAAAATGCTGAAATCATCCCCTATGCCGAATATGAAAGTGGATATGATGATGTTGACTATATTGAACTGCATTCCCGTAAGCCCCATAAGGCCTATTATGACAAACCAGCTCAAAAGCATCGGAAGAAAACTCAGAACCGCCAGTTCAAGCCTGCCGTATGATATCCACAGGACAAAGAATATCAGAAATGACGAGATGTAGAGTATAAGATTGAAATCATCCGATATCGCCTTTACAGTCGAACCGGCAAAATAGCTTCTGTCGAATATTACAGTCTCTCCAGGATTGAAGCATCCATAGACCTCGGACTTCAATGACGGATCTATCCTGATATGGGTGACAAGCATAACCAGAGAATCCGCGGAGCTTACCCAACTGTCCAGCAGAGGAATATTCCCTCCGGTATAGTCCACCGTCCCGTAATCCTTGTCCACAATATCGCTGAAACGGTCAAAAGCACCTTTTTTGAATCCGGCTTCCGAAGCCGCCCTGCCGACGGCCGCCTTCACAGCCTCCTTCTTTCCTCCAGACCAGAACCTGTCCCATCTTTCAAGTCTACTGGCCTGTACGGACGGTGATATGATGAAGCTGCCTGCACTTGCAGTCCCCTCGACAAGCCCTTTACGTACAAGGCTGTCCACGATGGCATCAGTATGCGAATATGCGGCCACGGCATCTTCAAAATCAGATCCGACACTTACAAGCATTATATCTTCATCACTTCCTCCGGCCATAGACTCGAGCCTCTGACGTGATTTGTCAAGATGCTCCGGCATATAGTTTATGCTCATCATATCGGCATTGAACCCGACTTCCGATGAAGTAAAAAAGCTCATAAGAGCCACAACGGCTATTGCGAGCACCACCCACCTGTTTTTCTCGTATGAATACCCGTTGATACGCTCGATCCTCCTGAGCAAAGGTGTGTCCGGAGTGTCCGCAAGCGCACTCAGAAAATGCGGAAGGAACACAAGACTGAATATAGTAGTCCCGACCAGGGTCATTGAAGCAAAAAGGCCGAAATCCCTAAGAAGTGCGGATGATGTGAACAGCAGTCCCAGAAAAGCTCCTATAGTCGTAAGGCTTCCCACGGTAAGAGGGAAAACAAGCTCTCTTATCAGCTGCTCCACAGAACGCACATGCCTTTGATGTGCAATAAGATGTATGGAATAGCTCAAGGCTATGCCAAGCACAACAGCACCAGTCCCCACAGCTATAGCGGAAATGCTTCCTTTGACAAGGCTCACCAGACAAAGGGAGAACAGCATGCCGTACAATACCGGAAGCACGATCAGAGGTATGGAACCGCGTCTTCTGAAAGCGAAAAAGATGAAAACAGCTATAAGAAGCAACGCCGCCCCGGAAGTCAGCAAAGTATCTTTCTTTATCTGCCTGGCATTATATACCCCTACCGCAGGACCGGCAAAATATTCCGCCTCCACCTCAGGATATTCATTCCCTACAATATTCAGCTGCTCTTCTACAGCGGTAACCAGACGGTCGTTAATACCTGTTTCCGACATTCCGAACTCCGGAGTGACGAAGCACATAAGAGTCTTTCCATCAGGAGAGTATATATGCCCGTCCATCATCATATATTCCATATCGGCATTCAGGTCCGACAGACGTGCAAGCGACGGGACCGCAATTCCGAGAGGATCACGGAGAATATACTCCTTCAGGACAAAACCGGCCGGAGAAAGCAGAGTCTCCCTGTTTTCCCGCATCCGTGCATCAAGCGCGGAGGGCTGAAGCAGTGAATCGATTCTGGCATAATCGGCCTCCTCAAGAAGAAAAGGAAGCATGTCATACACAAACCCGCTCCCTTCCGACATCGTCTCACTGTCAATCTCCACCATTATGTCCTTTACAAGCCCTTCAGCTGACTTCTCAAGTCCGGAAGCAAATTCTGATGCAGCCTCCGCAAGAAGCCCGTAATCGGCATCAGCTGACATATCCTTCATAGTGAACATAATGACGAATCTGTCACTTACCTTCAGATTGTCAAATACTTTCACTGTCATTCCGGAATCACCGGTATCAGGAAAGAAGCTGTTGATATTCTCATCAAAGCGCAGCCTCATACAGCAGAGTCCCATAACAAGGACCGAAAGCACGAGCAGCACATAGAACTGCACCTTATGGCATTGGAAATACCTGTATAAACGCACAAAAAACTCCGTCATCTTCTTCTGAATATCATAAGCATCAACGCGAATACAAAAGCGCAGACAGTGCTGCCTGCCGCCGCGAACACAAACCCTCCGGCAACGTATTCAGCCACAGTTCCGGCAAGATTGGAAAAGCTGATCTCTTCAAAAGCTACCACGCACGAACTTCCGAAAAGCCTGCATCCGGTCATATAGCTGGCATATATGATAAAAGGTATTGCAGGAGGTATGCTGATGGCAGAAAACAGCCCCGCCACAAGCCTGTTGAGCCGCAATATATGCGCAAGAAACACAGCCAGCACAAGCTGATAGCCATAGAAAGGAAGAAGCCCGACAAAAGAACCGAGCCATAACGACACCACAAGCTTCAGATTGCCGTCCTCCGTATGGAAAAGATTTTCATCAAAGAACCTGCGGATATTCTTCCAGGTCAGTTTCCTGAGAAAATCACGCGGCCATATATAAAGCAGGCATATAAGGACAAGCACGGTATTAAGCAGGCTTATCCTGGTAAAATCCCTCAACGGCCTGAAATGGGACACCCTCTCCTCCTCTGGAGGATAATATACGTTCACCGGAATATTCTTCACTGTCCTGCCGGACCATCCTGCAAATACGATAGCCTCAAGCTCAAATTCATACAATGAAGTATAGTACCATTTTGAATAGTCCATTCCCTTCAGCGGATACATTCTGAACCCGCTCTGTGTATCCTCAAGCCTTATCCCCGTCTCAAGACGGTACCAGAAATTGGAGAACCTGTTGGCAAAAGTGTTCTTTCCCGGCATATTCTCGCTTTCCAGGTTGCGTGAACCGACTATGACCGCTTCCGGATCATCCTTCACGGCCTCCACAAAAGCAGGTATGTCAGACGGGAAATGTTGGCCGTCCGCATCCAAAGTTATCGCATACCGGTATCCCGCACGCGCAGCCGCAGTCAAAGAATTTTTCAATGCCGCTCCCTTGCCCATATTCCGTGGATGCTTCATAATCATCTTGCCCCCCCCGATTGCATCCGCACCAGGCTTCAGAGCGTCGTCAGACGATATTTCACGAAAGCCGAAAGTAGCAAGAATTCCGGACGTGGCATCAGTGCATCCGTCATCCACGACCAGTATGTCCGAAGAGTATTTTATAAGCGAAGACATCACCGTACCGATCGTACCCGCATTATTGAATGTAGGCACGATGACTATGGCGTCAAGCTCAGCAAGATTCTCCTTGCAATCTCTTGGACTCATCAGCATATCGGCAATGTTCTGTTATTCTCCAAAGGTTATCTTCCTGTCCGTAAAGAAAAACTCCGTATAGTCACCGTCCGGTTCCTCCATCCGGAATGAACTGACAGACAGGTCCTTCTTCTCCGCTATTATTCTTATTTTCATCCTGGTCCCTTGAGGCCTGATTTCAAACATATACTCATCCCCCTTTTCATACACAGACACCATTGTCTGCTTTTTCTGTCCCTGCATATAAGCGTCAGGCCCTGAGGCTATCATAGCTTTTATCCTGGCATACCGCCTGTCAGACGACATATCCTTTACAGTCTTCCTGCCCCCCTTGGCGACAGACGTGACTGTATTGCCGTCTATTTCCACAGACGACTGCTCGGGTGAGAGATACACAATAAGTATCCTGTCAGGAGCGGAAAAGCTGAACGTTCCTTCCGACACGGCTTTGCTTTCAAGAACATCCACATATTTCTCCTGTACAAAGCGGCAGTCTATGGTACGGATACGGCCAAGTGATACATTGAACGCATGCGACACGGCTTCCGGGTCCGCCACTGCAGACCACCCTTCCTGTGAATATCCGCAAAGGACATTCACAAACAGCACCAGCACAGCCGGTATAAATTTAATTGCTCCTGCCATACAAAATCACGCAATCTGCAAAAGTAATAAAAAGGAACGGACTGCCGGATCAACTAAATCAAATTTCTTGAGCGGAGCCGGTCAAGCAGTCTCCGGAGCAGATCAGGAGCAAGCCTGAGCCTGTCGTGAAGAATGATTACAGAGCCAGGGCGAACACGGCGGACAATCCTGTCAAGACATTTTGACACAGCGGCATAAGACTTTTCAGAAGGCAGAGAATCTTTTATGAAAACCGTATCAAAGCTGCGTACATCCCAGCCTATGACCTTATGTCCGGTATCCCTGAGCACCTTAGCCATATTACGGTTGGTGACTCCGAAAGGAGGACGGAACAGTTTTTCCCTGTCTCCGGTTCCTGCTGCATCTTCCAATGCAGACGATATTGCGGAATCCCCTGCCCTGATTTCAACATCCATCCCGTGTATGCCGGAAAGCGGGAAGAATCCTGAATGCGAATATGTATGGTTCCCTATATGATGCCCCTCGGCATATATCCTCCTCACTGTCTCCGGATATTTTTCAGCTTTGCTGCCTATAAGGAAAAAATAAGCCTTGACATCATATTCCGCAAGAATATCCAGAATGAGCGGAGTAACATCCGGGTCAGGACCGTCGTCAAATGTAAGAACCGCCTTGCCCTGTTCCAGATTACGGCATACTGTCCTGATCCATATTCCGGACCCGACATCAGAGCAGGACCATACAAGAAACCCGAGCACAACCGCAGCTGTCGCCGCGAAAAAGCACACTATATAGATCATATACCTTTGAGGGTCAATGTGATTACAGGAAGTTCAAGTACAATGCGCGCATCAGCAGAGGAATTTCCGGCCAATGAAAGCACGGCGTCATACAAAGATATTGCAGAGTCTATTGAAAGGTTCATAGGCTTCCTGACGGAAGCATTTCCGTGAAAAAGGACATCACATATTTCCACAGCCCCTGACTGTGCAGGAGAATCCGAAACAAGAAACGACACTGCACCCTCACTGCCTTCACTGAAACACCCCAGCCTCTCCAGTAAAGTCCTTGAAGACGGGGTAATCTCATCAAAAGCTTCCAGCAGCACCTTGCTCCTCCCTTCCGACACACACATCAGAGCATCTGTCAGAGCCGCGTCAAAACTGCATCCTCCGTGGACATAGACCATATTATATGACCTTATCCTGTTGATGAGAGCTATCTGGGCACCTACGGTATTGTATGTTGACTGTATGAAGGCTGTAGGATTCAGCATATTCTCATCCCTGGCTATCATTTCCGAAAGAAATTTCTCCGTATCCGCAAGACATCCCAATGCAGAAGCAGTGATTATAGCATCTGGAACGATATAATCATCGCCTTCAGGCGACCTGAGGCATTCCAGCGCGCTTGCCACTCCCATTTTCACTATGCGGCTCATCCTTCGGCGCATATTGGCATCACGTATTACATCCTTGTAGCATACCTCCGTCCCTGGAAAAACAGCATTTGCTGCATTTATATACACAGGCTTCATCATATTGCAGAAAATATAAGAGTGGTGTCATTGCCTCCGAATCCGAAGCTGTTGGACAGTATATGCCTGAGGGCGACATTCCTGTGATATCCGCAAAGAGGCCGAAGTCCTATCTCAGGATCCTCAACGGCAAACCCTGCACTGCTCCACAGCTCCCCATATTTGAGAGAAAGGGCGCAGAACACTGCCTCTATGCCCTCCGAAGCTCCCAAAGTATGACCTGTATACGCCTTGAAAGAGCCGAAAGGAGTACCACCGCCAAAGACACGCCTGACAGCAGTGCCCTCCGCCAGATCATTTCCCGGAGTTGCAGTACCGTGGGCATTGATATAATCAATATCATCCGGAGAAAGTCCGGCATTTCTGAGAGCTTCACCCATAGAAAGGCTGGCCCCGTCACCGGAGGCGGAGCTTGCCGTCTGGTGGAACGCCTCATTGGTGTTCGCCCATCCTGAAATGCTGCAATAAGAGTCACCCCGCTGCGTTCCTTCTCTCTGCAAGACCAGAAATCCGGCTCCTTCCCCGAGATTCAGACCATCCCTGTCCGCATCAAAAGGGCGGCAAGGCCTGGAGGAGAGAATCCTCAAAGAATTGAACCCGTTCATCGTAAAACAGCTGAGGGCATCGCTGCCTCCTACTATCGCAGCATCTATGAGACCGGCCCTTATCATCCTTGCACCTGTCATTATGGCATTGCCTGCGGACGAGCATGCTGTGCTTACAGTGGTGGCGAACCCTTTGAATCCTATATGCCTGGCGACAAACTCCGCCGATGCCCCGCAATCGTGCATCCCGATCTCTTTCAAGTCGCCGGAGCAGCTGTCTTCACTGAATTCCCTGTAGAAATGCTCGGTCAGATCCATTCCTCCGACGGAAGTCCCCAGAATCAGTCCCGCTCTCCCTCCGGAAAGCAGCTCCCTGTCCAGTCCGGCATCATTTACCGCCTGGACAGCAGCAGAGGCAGCAAGAAGGGCTGTCCTGCTGACAACGGATTCCACGTCCAGTCCGAGATACCCGAGCAGTTCCGCATTTGTCATACGGACCTCCCCTACCGGAACTTTCAGCGAAGTACCGAGCAGGGCAGGAGCATCGGAAATCCCGGACTTTCCCGCCCGGAGCATTTCAAGACTGCCGGCGACGGAATCACCGAGAGCAGAAATCACCCCGAGTCCAGTAACAAGAATCCTGTCCATAACGCCTATTTGCCCTGACGGTCAGTTATATACTGAGCAATCGTCCTGACGCTGCGGAAAACTTCCTTCCCTTCACCCTGAGCCATCTTGAGACCGTAATCACGCTCAAGAATAAGTATCAGCTCCAGCGCGTCTATTGAATCAAGTCCCAGTCCTGAGTCCCCGAAAAGTGCCTCATCGGAATCAATATCACCTGAAGTCATATCCTCAAGATTGAGGGCTTCAATAATCTGTCCTTTCAAACGTTCTATGAGTTCTTCCATAATATTCTGTATTTACTTTGTTTACAAATCAGACTTTTCAATCAGGTCCATCTCCACGGAATAGTCTCCTCCGAGAAACTCAAGCCATCCGGCAATACAATATTTCGCCTTGGACCTTGCAAGCACCAAAGAGGCATAATCCATAATTTTCCCCCTTTCGTACTCACCTGCTATGAAAAACGTATTTTCCCCTTTTATCCTATGCCGTATGGATATTTCACCGGAAGCCACATTCGGCAACGTATAGACGAACACTGAAGGGCTGACCCCGGGGCCGGAGGAGATATTCCTCTGATGTCTGAGGTCAGAATCAAGCGACGCGCTTCTATTCTGCAGCACGACAGCCATATCTTCAGGACCGTATTCAAGTCCGTCAAGAAGTAGATGCGAGGCTATATACCCCAATTTGCTCAGACTGTCCATCTTGTAGAACTTCATATCATTCAGCCCCGACTCCCTGTACTTTTCCCTGATAAATATGTCAAAGCCGCCGCAATCTCCAGCTTCCTCCGCCAATGCGTTGTTCATCACTATATGACGCAATGTCCTCGTCTCTGCCGGCTTCCAGGAAGGCATATCCGCAGCATACTCATCAAGGCTGAGAACGACAGCGGCATTACATCCGCCGAATCCGGAAGCTGTCTTGAGGCAATGTCTCATTTCAAGTTTTCTCGTCTCCGCACTTGCATTCACCGGCATCGGAGTACCTGCCGTCACGAATCCTGGAGTCCCGAACAGGCATCCTCCTTTCAGCTGGCATGCTGACAATATTGTCTCGACCACTCCGCTCGCTCCGAGAGTATGCCCGATATAAGGTTTCAGGCTCTGTGCAGGAACATCAGAAAGTCCTGCAAGGGCAACAGCCTTCGACTCCATCTCGTCATTATATACAGTAGCCGTACCGTGAAGATTGATGAACGATATTTCCGTACCGGACACACCGGCATCCTCCATAGCATCCCTCATCGCAAAGAACAGGGCGTCACCTGTCCTTGAAGGGCCTGATATATGATTGGCATCGTCACTTATCGAGCCTCCAGACACTGTCACCGCGCCTGAAGACGGCTTTGACGAAAGAAGCACCGCACCTGCCGCCTCACCGAGATTGAGTCCGCAGCGCGAAGCGTCATAGGGCCTGCAAAGCCCTGGACTGAGAGAGCGGAATGAATCAAAACCGCTCACGATAAAGTCGGAAAGGGTATCAACCCCTACGACAGCCACCTCATCATATTTTCCTGATTCGATCAGACGTTTGCCGGCCACAATCGCCGACACTCCGGAAATGCAGGCATTGGAAATGACATATATATCATCCCCCTGAAAACCGGCAAAGTTCCCTATCCTCTCCGCCATCTTCCACAGATAGGCATCTTCAGGAACCTGTCCGCAAGTATCTCCGATCAAATCTATATTTCCTTTTGTGGTGGACAGAACAAAAGCTCTGCGCACAGTTTCATCTTTCCCGTATCCTCCTGAAAGTCTGTCAAGTACAGCCACCGCAAACAATTCCGTCCTTGTCCAGGAATCACCATACTCAGCACGCAGCCTCCCTGTGACCTCCTCACTGACAAGACCGCACATCTTTTCTGAATCTCCGATGAAGGAAGAAACAGGAGCCACTCCTGAACATCCGGCTCCGATTGCCGTGACATTGTCCTCCGTCCCGATACCGAGTGATGACACAATACAGTCATCAGCTATATATACCCTGCTTCTGTTCATATTCAGGCGTCCTTTTTCATACATTCTATAAGGCTATGGGCATACCCGAGCCCGTCGATGACATTCACCGGCTCCAGTCCTCCCCTCTCTATATACGACCACAGGTCGGACGTATTGAACATCTTGCTGTTGCCGTTTGCCATAGCTGTAAAATACACACTTGTCTGCGCCACGTCGAATGATGCGGCTGAATATTTCTGCCTGTCCCACAATGTTTCCAGGATGAATATCTTTCCTCCCGGATTCAGAGAGTCCTTTGCCCTGGAAAGTATATCCACGACCTGCGCGTCGGAGAAGCAGTCCAGGAACTGGCTCATCCACACGACATCAAAACCTCCGGGAAGCCTGGCTTCCCTTTCAAGAAGATTAACACCATACCCTGATATCCTGTCGCTTCCATATACGCCTTCTATATTTGCCTTCATCATAGCAATCTGCTCAGGAAGGTCCGCTACAGTCACTTCCACACAGGAATCATATCCCACGCATTTCATAGCCCACTTCCCGGTATTCCCACCGATATCAAGCAGCCTGCGCGGACGTCCTGACAACACATAAGGAAGCGCGCTGTCAAATGAATTGTCCGAATAGAAATGGTCAAATCCGAACCATCCCTCCTTCTGGCTTTCACCAAGCATCGACAGGCCCTCGTATATTGTCGCCCACGGTCCAAGCTCAGGAAGCCCTGCAGGACGGCCTTTATGCAAAGCCTCATCAAGATGGTACATACCCTTATAGTTTATGGTATGGTTGAAATCCATATTGACCTTCACCATAGGATCGGCAAGCATAAACCATCCTGTTTTGGCAAGATGATACCTGCCATCCGAGAAATATACGGTCCTCATTGTCAGAGATGACTCCATCAGCACTTTGACGGCATATTCCGTCAAGCCTTTCTCCGAAGCTATCTCATCCACCGTACATCCGTCCCTGTGCTCCCTCAGATATTCAAAAATACCTTCATCGAGCATAATGCGGGCAACCTGGAACACGACGGGACCGAATGCGACAATATGCGCAAGTTCCTGTGCGTCCCTGGCGGACAGTATGTCCCTGTCATATTTTCTATTCATCATCTGCCGCTGTACAAATCCCAGAAATCATAATAATTGAACCACTGGTCCGGATATTTACGGACAATATACTCCAGTGCCGCAGTATATGCCCTGAAAAGATATTCTTCTTCCGCAACACCAGACTCACGCGCAAGCATCATTTCCGGAGTGAAAAAATAAAGATGGCATCTGCGTGCCCTGTCCCTCATAGCGAAATAGAACACGACCGGTACTCCAAGCTTTGACGCCACAAGGAACGGTCCTTTCGGGAACAAGGCCTCGACTCCCATAAATTCTCCTCTGAGAACCTGGCTGCCGTTTATATACCTGTCTCCCTGGAAACAGACCACCTCACCTTTTCCAAGCGCAGATGTAATGCCGAACATATAGGAAATATCCCCCTCTGTTATAGGGATGACATTGAAGCCGGCATCACCGGTATGCCTCTTGATAATCTCTTTGATGTCCGCATGCTCATTGTCATACATCACCACATTGAGCTTTTTGCCGTATTCCCCGAGAAAAGGCGCACCCATCTGCCAGGCTCCGGTATGACCTCCTATGACAATGCCTCCCCTGTCGGAACGTACAAGGTCCAGCATGACGCTGTGGTTTTCAATATCATATACGAACCTGTCCTGCATCCCCATTCCGACAGCAAGCCTGTCAATCAGCGACCTGCCGAGAGCATAATACGACCTGAAGACAAAAAAGACAGACCGGAGGACGCTGTAATCCAATATCCTGCGGGCATAGACGAATGTGCTTCTGGTCTGTGCCGGTGCAAAAATGACAAAGTACGGAACGACAAGGCAGAGGAAAAAATATGCCGGTCCCAATCCGAAAATCTCTATGAACCGGATAAAGAACAGATAGCCGAAAGATCCTCCCCGTGTCCTGCCGTCCCATTTACGCTCCATAGGCACAATCAGAGTTTGGAGCCAACGAAATCGTAGAGGTTTCCGAAAGTTCTGATCTCGGAAAAATCCTGCTTTGACATCTTGAGACCGAAATGTTTTTCTATGAGGACAACCATATCCACGACATCCAGACTGTCGAGTTCCAACGTGCTCATAAGAGGGGCATCTTCAAGTATAAGCTCCTTTTCAACCTCAAACTCGTCAGAAAGAATATCTCTCATCTTTTCTATCATCTGCTGTCTTTCCATAGCCTTTTTGTATTAAAAGTCTTAAATATAAGAATTAATTTTCTGAAACTATCTCGTTTGCCTTCGCAAGGGCAGGTATGATATGAGGATAGATATATTCAAGCCCTATCTCCTTGTCGACACCGAATTTGTGCAGAGTAGCCTGCACCTGTGGTGTCACTCCGGAAAGAATCACTCTTATGCCTCTCTTTTCCGTCCTGCTGCAAAGGTTGCGGAGGTTCTTTATACCTGTAGAATCTATAAAAGGCACTTTTCTCATCCTGATTATACGGACCTTAGTACCGGCAGGACGCCTTGACTCGAACTCCTCGAATTTGCTGGCAAGACCGAAGAAGAACGGTCCGTTGATTTCATACACCTCAACCCCGGACGGGATATCAAGGAATTCTGTATCCTCAAGAGAAGCCTTCTCATCATTTTCAGTTGCCGCGATATGGTCATTTTCAAGCACCGAGATGGAAGACGTCTCCATCACACGCCTTACAAACAGCACGACGGCAAGCACCACTCCCACCTCAATAGCGACAGTAAGATCCACAATGACAGTCAGGAAGAACGTAAGCAGAAGCACGGCCACATCCGACCTGTCGCCTTTGAGCAGATATTTGAACGTCCTCCATTCGCTCATATTATAAGCAACCATAACAAGAATGGCTGCAAGGCATGAAAGCGGAATATATACAGCGTACGGCATAAGGAACAGATAGATAAGCAGAAGAACGACAGCGTGTATGATACCGGTAACAGGTGTCTTGCCGCCGTTGTTTATGCTTGCCATAGTCCTTGCTATCGCACCGGTGGCAGGTATTCCTCCGAAAAGCGGAGTGACGATATTGGCTATGCCCTGTCCGATGAGTTCAGTATTTGAATTGTGCCTCTTTCCGGTCACACCGTCAGCCACCATTGCCGCAAGCAATGACTCGATGGCACAAAGTATAGCTATAGTAAAGGCTGGAGACACAAGGCCTTTTACTGTATCGTAATCAAAATGCGGAGCTACAGGCTTCGGCATAGGAAGTCCTCCTGCAAGCTCAGGGAACTTCGAACCTATTGTAGCAAGCTCGATTCCGGCAAAACGTGAAAGAAGAAGGGAAGCCACAGTACCAACTACAAGGGCGATCAATGATCCCGGTATCTTATGCGTCACTTTGCCCCACAATATTATTACCGCAAGGCATCCTACGCTCATAAGGGTTTCCGCAATGCTTATGTCGGCTATATTCTGAAAATAACAGATCCACTGAGGAATGAATCCGGAAGGGACATCCATAGTGAACCCGAAAAAATCTTTCATCTGGGTAGAGAATATCGTAACTGCAATACCGCTGGTGAAACCCACTACGATAGGATAAGGTATGAATTTGAATATCGCGCCCATACGGCACACTCCCATTATCACCAGGAACACACCGGCCATAATAGTAGCTATTATAAGCCCCTGCATACCATACTGCGCGACAATTCCTGCGACAATAACGATAAACGCGCCGGTAGGTCCTCCGATAAGGAAGTGAGAACCTCCGAAGAATGATATGATGAATCCTGCGACAATTGCAGTTATAAGTCCCTGCTGGGGAGTCACACCGCTCGCAATACCGAAAGCGATGGCAAGCGGAAGCGCAATGATGCCGACTATGATGCCGGCGATAAGATCAGAAGTGAAAGTACGGCTGTCATAGCCTCCTTTACGGAACAGACCGAAAAACTTAGGTCTGAAAACATCACTGAAATCAAATTTCATAAGTCTAAGTCAATTAATATTATACACTACTAAATTTCATTTTTTCACAAGGTCGGCCATCCCTGCACCGACATAGGCGACAAGATCATCCGGAGCGATTCTGATCTGAAGACCACGCACGCCTGCGCTGACATATATATAGTCAAAATCAGATGCTGAAATGTCAAAATATTCAGGGAACGGCTTTTTCATCCCCACAGGTGAACATCCTCCCCTTATGTAACCGGTAAGAGGAAGAAGCTCCTTTACAGGAACCAGATCACATTTCTTGTTACCTGAAACTTTGGCGGCGCTCTTAAGATCCACTTCACCGCCTCCGGGAATGACACAGACGAAATGGCCTGTCCTGTCCCCTTCTAGCACCAGTGTCTTGAACACCTGCTCAAGAGGTTCTCCGAGCTGTTCTGCCACGTGGACCGCGGCCAGGTCATTCTCGTCCACCTCATAGGGCACCAGATCGTATTTTATACCTGCCTTGTCAAGAAGCCTTGCGGCATTGGTCTTTTCTATCCTGTCTTTTCTGGACATACCGTACAACGATCATTTCAATCCCATATAAGCGTCAAAACGTCTTGCACTGTTGAGCTCCGCCTCCTTGGTAGAGGCAGCCACCACACGTGTACATACCTGTGATGAAGGCCTGGAAATAATCCTGACCATATTTTCAGTTTTCTCGACCGTCTTGAAAACACTTTTGCTGAAAAACATTCCTGCACCGATAGGGACCGGTTCCGTGGAAACATCCGCAGGATGTATTCCCCATACAGAAATACATTCTTCACCATATTTTACACTTTCCCCCTTATGGTAATTGACACCTGTCAGGAACTGGACCTTCTTCCCGTTCAGCTCCTTGGCCGTAATCAAGGCTTCCCTTGACTTTCTGTTCATATCGATCCTTATCAAGATGTCCACAAGTTCACCTTTATAAGGTACCCCGTATGCTATCATTTCCGCAAAGCTGCCTCTGGAAGTATCTCCTACACGGGCAGTCCTGCCTTTGGTGGCCACAAGCCTTACCTCATTTTCCCCGTCCCAAAGGGCTATTCCTCCAAGACCTACAGTCTTGCCGACCATATATTCATCACATCCTGCACCGTACTCCGCCTGAGCAAGGGAATCAGGATACCATCTATATTGCTCAAGCTCCATTCCGCGGCCCGTCTTGGAATAGACGTCAATGGCACCGCTGTTGTTGAAATAAATGCGCAATGCCATATATGTGTTTTCCACGGCAGGACCGTGATGCCCCACTTTCGTATACTGGTCCGCCTTCTCCGACACTATCTCCTCGACCTGTATCCCGTCCTTTTTCCAGAAAAGGCTTTTGGCAGTCTGGGAACTGGCGTCAAAACCTCCTGACAGCATAGACAATACGCATACAGACGCAACGGCTAAAAATCTCCTGTTCATAAAAATCATCTTACTTCTTTTCAAAAAACGAAAAATGTACGTTGCCGTACTTCTTCTCCTTGACAAAAAAAGGATGTTCCTCAAAAGAGTACGTATCCGGATGCTCAAGAATGAAATAGCATCCGTCATTGAGGATATCCTTTGCAAAGATCTTGTCCGGAATGTCGGCAAGCCCTTCTATAGCATACGGAGGGTCGGCAAAGATGAGATCAAACTTCACCTTGCATATCTCCAGAAACTCAAAGACATTGTGTCTAACCACATTAAGGTTCTTCAGGCCGAACTTTGCAGCCTGCCCCTTTATGAAATTCGCGTGCACAGGAAGCATTTCCACACAATAGACCTTACCAGCCCCCCTTGAAGCGAATTCATACGAAATGGCACCTGTCCCCCCGAACAGGTCAAGCACGACAAGCCCGTCAAAATCATATTCATTGTTGAGAACATTGAAAAGCCCCTCCTTGGCAAAGTCCGTAGTCGGTCTCGCCTTGTAACCTTCAGGAGGAAATATAGTCTTTCCCCTCAACTGCCCGCCGATAATTCTCATAGCAATACCAATCAGATTTGTTCAACAGCACGGAAATATCTGTAAAGAGACATCTCATCCTCTTCAGTCAATTTTGTCCTGAAATATATCGTAGAGACTTCCGGATTGAGCTGAAGTTTCTTCAGCACCATAAAAATGAAGTATTCCGCTGTAGCGAAATCCGCAGCGGCAAAAGAATTGCACAGCATAAGGCTCTTGCCCTGCGCGACCACAAGATACAGCCTTCCGTCGCAATATGATGCGGCAATCTTATTATATTCTCCAATCTGCCCGGCAGCACTGACAAGCAGATAATACATTTCAGGCAAGGCGGACGATCCCTTCACATCCGCATACAGAAGCACGGCGTCATATTGGGGAACATCGACAAAACTCACAGTATCCCCCGGACCCAGCGACACCACGTCAGAAAGTAACGAAAGTGCCGCAGCCTCATTGAAGAACGGCTTTGGCACCAACGTACATTTATATGTAAAAAGCGAAAGGTATCCGTTCAGGCCGACCTGAATGGATATCTTTGCATTACTCCCAGTTTCCGGCATTGTTGTTAGGTGCCGTAATGCTGCCGACCTTAAGTCCAGGATAGCGTCCTGTATCCTCTCTTTCGGCATCAAGGTTAATCCTCAACTGGTTGTCGAGCCCCTTAAGCAAAGATTTGTACGGCATGCTTGCCTCGAACAGAGGGACATTGACTCCAGACACTTTCTTGACGGCCGACTCAAGAATGAGCGAATCACCGCAGAAAGGAATGAAAGCGAGGGAATCCACACTGAATCCCTGTCTTCCGTTGAAAAGGGTATCCTTTACAGGTATCTCGCTCTGGATGGAGAACACGAGATGCTCCCCGTTGAGATACAGCTGATAGAGTTCTTCAGGTTTGATCCTCGGATTGCGTTTCTTGATCTTGGCGGTATTGTCGACAGCAAGAGAGTCATCCTGGGATCCGATCTGCATAACGACATTGATCTTTCCGTTGTTGTAGAAATCCTTCAGGGAATCAACGGAAGACGTAAAGTGACCTGTCTCACTCTTGAAGGCTACCTGAAGAGTCCTGATGTCCTTCAACCTTTCGATGGCGACAGCCTCGCGCATCTCCTTATCCTTGTTGAACCTTACAGGTTCCATTACACTCTCAACAACTGCATAGGTTAGTCCCAGTATGACAAGAGGGAGGATAAGATAGCAAAATAATTTCTTGACCATTATGATTAAATTTTATTTTTTATCCAAATTCCGGACAAAGTTAAAAATTTGATTTATGAAATGCAATATAATTTGTAATTTTGCAGTCCAAATTTCAGAAGGATATGAGGGAAACAGACCGCAAAGATATAAGCACTCTCGACAGCTTGATTTCAGCCGCCACAAAAATCACCACGATATCACACATACGTCCGGACGGAGATGCCGTGGGCAGCAGCATAGCGATGCTGAGCTTCCTTGAAAGCCTCGGGAAAGATGCCTGCTCCGTCCTTCCGCACAACTACCCCGACGCGCTGTCGTTCCTTGTGACCGACGGCAACAGGAAAAAGATTCTCATACACGAAAACAATCCGGAGGCGGCAGAGGTGCGTCTGAAGGAAAGCGACCTGATAATATGCCTCGACTTCAATGACTTCAGCCGCACTGACATGCTGGAGAAAACTCTGCTTGAATCCGGAGCCGCAAAGATTCTGATCGACCACCACCTCAATCCCGACACGGACAAATTCAGCCTCGTGTTTTCTGAGACAGAAACATCATCCACGGCAGAGCTTCTCTATCAGATACTTATGCTTCTGCCGCAGACAGGAGGAGACGCAGGCAGACTTCCTGCATTGTCCGCTACCGCACTTATGACGGGTATGACGACGGACACCAACAATTTCGCGAACTCAGTATATCCCGGAACTCTTCTGATGGCCTCCTCCCTTCTCGCGGCGGGAGTAGACAGGGACGCCATAATAGAAAACCTTTTCAACAGCTGCAGGGAAGAAAGGATAAGGCTTATGGGGAAAATGCTGTTCAAAAAGATGAAAATCACGGAAGACGGGGTCGCTTATATGATACTTGACAGAAAAACCATTATGAAATATGGTATAAAGGAAGGCGAAACCGAAGGATTTGTAAACATGCCGCTGTCAATAGCGGATGTCCGGATGAGCATTTTCCTCAAACAGGACAAGGACAGGTTCAGGGTTTCATTGCGCTCAAAGAAAGGCACATCCGCCAACCTGTGCGCAAAAAGATATTTCAACGGAGGAGGCCACGAACTTGCATCCGGAGGCAGGCTTATGATACCTGACGACGTCCGCTCCCCACGCGAGGCGGCTGAATACATCAGGAAAGTGACACATCAATTTATGAAAGGAAATGAATAGACTACTGACGGCATTGGCCGCTGCGGCCGCTCTCTGGGGCTGCACATCCCAGAATATAGAGACATCTTTCGCCAACCAGGAAAGCAGGATCGACACATATATAAACAACCTTACTCTCCAGATAAAAGACCAGGACGGCAACGTAATAGAAGAAAGGAAGCCGGAAGTGGTACACCACAAAGGCTCCAACAGGGTGATAATCAACGACGGAGAAGGAGAAGCCCTGTCCGCGGGAGGGTCAGTCACATTCTTCTATGCCGGATATGTGTTCACAAGCTCCCCTTCCTCCCTTTTCGCGACCAACCACAAGGAGACCGCAGAAAGCAACGGATGGACCATCACAGATCCGGACTACAATGCAGTCACGCTTGACCTGAACGACAAGAACATAACCGAAGGGCTCAGGAACGGCCTTGCAGGGACAAGGGCCGGAGAAGAATGTATGATCATATTCTCCGGAAAATACGGCCTGGGGAGAAAACGTCTGGGTGCGGTCCCGGCAAACTCGGCCCTTTGCTACCATATATGGGTAGAAAGCATCAAAAACTGAAAGCCAGTTTACAATAAATTTTGCCTCTGCTCTCGACTTTTACTATATTTGTCCACTTCGTGTCCATATAAACGTTTTGGTCTCGGCAGAGTCAAAATAAATTTTGCCTCTGCTCTCGACTTTTACTATATTTGCAGGTTGTAATTTATGTGCCGCGGAGGCACGTGACTTGAATTGAAAAAGAATGAGAAGAACAATTTCCTTCATAGCCGTTGCTGCAGCGATGCTGATCGGCTCAGGATGCGCAAAAGAAATCAAGACATCCGACAATGATTCCGCAAAAAGATATTTTGACGCCTGGATATCAGTACACCACCCTGAACTTGAGAAGTCCGGTCTCGGCATATACATTTATGATGATATTCCGGGAAGCGGCCCGGCAATCACAGATGCCACATATCTCTATGTAACATATACTACAACAGACCTCAAAGGCAACGTATCAGGTACCAACGACATCGATGTCGCGAAAAAGATCGGCAAATACGACAAGACATACTGCTATGACCCGTCCGTATGGATTCAGAGCACGCAGTATGCAGGAGTGAAGGAAATGCTAAAAGGGATGAAGATCGGCGGCAAAAGGACCGCAATCATACCGAGCTGGCTTATGAACACCGCAGAATACGGTTCCGAGGAAGAATATCTGTCCAAGACAAAGCCCGACGACAACGCATCGAATGCCATCTACACTATAGAGGTCGTCGACTCCACCGACCACATATACAACAAACAGATCGAAAAGATTGAAAAATATCTGCAGGAGAGGTTTGGAGAAAAGACGGATTCGACCTACTACGGGTTCTATTACAAGCAGCGCAAAGCCCCTACGTCCGACAAGAAGTTCCCTGATGACACGACAATATATATCAATTACACCGGAAGGCTTCTGAACGGACAGGTATTCGACACTACAATAGAAGACACTGCAAAAAAATACAACATCTACAATTCAGGCAAAAGCTATGGCCCGAAATCCGTAAAATGGGCAGCCGACTCTACGGCTCTCCAGCTCGGAGGCAACGGCGTAATCGGAGGATTCTCATTGACATTATGGCAGATGAAAGCCTTTGAAAGCGGCACGGGAGTATTCCATTCAGGATTCGGATACTCTGCAAGCGGACAAGGAAACATTATTCCAGGATACGCACCGCTGGCATTTGATATTGAAATTGTAGAAAAGGAGGATTAATGGCGGATAACAATGTCGTCCCAGTAGAACTCGGTACAGAAAAGATAAGCAGACTTCTGAAAAAATATGCAGTCCCGGCGATCATTGCGATGACCGCATCATCGCTCTATAATATGGTGGACAGCATCTTCATCGGACAGGGAGTCGGAGCATTGGCGATTTCGGGCCTTGCCGTGACATTTCCACTGATGAACCTTTCAAGCGCGTTCGGCACCCTTGTCGGGATCGGAGCTGCGACTCTTCTTTCAATTCTCCTTGGACAGAGGAACTATGAGGCGTCCAACAAGGTCCTCGGGAATATAGTTTCCCTGAATATCATAATAGGTTTTCTTTTTATGGCGGTCGCCATAATATTTCTGGATCCGATACTGTATTTCTTCGGGGCCAGCGAGAACACCATAGGATATGCAAGGGAGTATATGCAGATCATACTCTACGGAAATATCATCACGCATCTTTATTTTGGCCTCAACAATGCGATGCGCTCGTCCGGCAACCCCAAAAAGGCTATGGCCCTGACGCTGTTTACGGTGATTTTCAACACTCTGCTCGATCCGGTAATGATATTCTGGTTTGATATGGGCATCAAAGGCGCGGCGTGGGCTACCGTGATATCCCAGGCCATTGCAACCATTTTTGTCATGGTCCACTTCAGCGACAGGAGCAAGGTGCTGCATTTTGAAAAAGGTATAATAAGACTTGACATACGGATAGCAAAGGAATCACTTGCGATCGGTTTCGGACCGTTCCTTATGAATTCCGCAGCATGCCTGGTCACTCTTTTCATCAACCAGCAGCTCAGGAAATACAGCGGTGACCTCGGCATCGGAGCATACGGCATCAATAACCGTCTGGTATTCATGTTCGTAATGATATGTATGGGTCTCAACCAGGGTATGCAGCCTATAGCAGGATACAATTACGGTGCACGACTTTACAGCCGTGTACAGAAGGTATATGTCATAACGGCAAAGATGGCGACTGTCGTCACCACAATGTGCTTCCTTGTGGCTGTCCTTGTCCCGCAGTATGCGGTATCAATATTCACGCACGATCCGGAGCTGGTAAGCATGTCCGCCAAAGGTCTGACTGTAATGAACCTGGCCTTCCCTATCGTAGGGTTCCAGATGATATCCACAAATCTTTTCCAATGTCTGGGAATGGTACACAAGTCGATCTTCCTTTCACTGACAAGGCAGATCCTCTTCCTGATACCTCTTCTTTATGTGATGCCGCTGATTTTTGATTCCAAAGGAATATGGATGAGTTTCCCTATAGCCGACTTCCTTTCTTTCATACTTACGGCCATAATGCTTGCAAGGCTATTGAAAAAATTCAGCCAGATGAAAGACGGCGATGACCCGGCATTGTTGGGAAGACAAATTATAGGAGGATAACAGATGAACGACAGACTTATCATAAACGTAGGGCGGCAGTTCGGAAGCGGAGGAAAGCTTGTAGCTATGGAACTCGGCAGACTGCTCGGAATAAATGTCTATGACAATGAGCTGATTTCAAAGGCAGCGCAGGTCAGCGGCTTCAGTTCCGAAATTTTCCTCAAGAATGATGAGAAAAGAAGCATATTCTCGTTTTCATCATTGTTCACGCCTAATCTCACCGGACAGGAGAACTGTCTTGACGACGGAGCCCTGTTCAAGATCCAGAGCCGTGTCATTGAGGACATCGCTGCCGGAGAATCCGCTGTAATCGTCGGAAGATGCGCCGATTATATCCTGAGGGACAGAGGCTGTACGCTTGACATATTCATAACATCACCGCTGGAGGAGAGAAAGAAGCGTGTATCCGAAAGGATGGAAATATCACTTGAAAAGGCTGAGGACATCATCATCAGGAACGACAGGAAAAGAGAAACATATTATAATTATTTCACGCTCGGCAACTGGGGAGTCGCGTCCAATTATGACCTGTGCATAGATTCATCAATCCTCGGAATCGAAGGCACGGCAAAATATATAATAGACTTCGCCCGCAAAGCCGGATATATAGGATAGACGCAGTATTGGTATGAAAAAATGGATATTGTCATGTCTGGTTATGTCCGTATGTGCCGCTACTGTGATTATGGCGACATCAGGAAGCAAGCACGAAGAATCATCCGGTCCTGCACCGGTCCCTGCCGTACTCAGGCTGAATGATACTCTCACAAACATATTGTCAGACATTCCTGACCTTGACGGAATGGACAGTATGGTGTCGCAATATCTCAAAAAATGGGAGATAAAGGGAGCCTCTCTTGCAATTATGCGCAACGATTCCCTTGTATATGCAAAAGGATACGGATTCGCCGATGAAGAGGCCGGGGAAGAAATGTCTCCACGTAACATACTCAGGATGGCTTCCGTATCAAAGCTCATAACTGCAAGCGGCATAATGCTTCTCCAGGAAAGAGGACTTCTTTCACTTCAGGACACGATATTCGGCAGCTGCGGCATACTCGACGAGAGTATGTTCACGGAATCCATAAAAGACAAGAGAATCTTCAACATAACCGTAGAACAGCTTCTGAGACATAAGGGAGGATTTACCTGCGGACTTGGAGACCCTATGTTCTCCACACTGGATATAATGAGACAATTCCGGCTTGAAGAGGCTCCTGACAACGAGACTCTCGTCAAATGCGTTCTCAGCCGCAGACTCGGTTTCGCGCCGGGAACAAGCCAGAGCTATTCAAATTTCGGGTATCTGCTACTTTCTATGGTCATCGAGAAGATCACCGGAAGCGACTACGAGACATTCATAAAAGAAAACATACTCAATCCGGCAGGATGCTATGACATGCACATAGCATACAATCATTACGACGAAAGATATCCCAACGAAGTACGCTATTATATGCAGAACGGAGCCGAACCCTGCGAGGCTTTCGATATGAGCGGACGGATAGTGGAAAGATGCTACGGAGGGAGCAATATAAGAGGTCTCTATGGAGCAGGAGCGTGGTGCGGTTCTCCAGCTGAACTGTGCCGTTTCGTGGCAAGCATAGACGGACGTCCGGAAATTCCGGATATACTCAGTAGGGAAAGCATCCAAGCAATGACAGAATATTTTGACCCGGATACGTTTTCTCTTGGATGGAATGACACCAAGCCTGACGGGGAATGGACCAGGACAGGCACGCTGGCAGGGACAAGCGCGTTGGTGAAATGCTATCCCGACGGGGAATGCTGGATAATGATCACGAACACCGGCACATACAGAGGACCGTATTTTTCAAGACATACTGCAAAGCTGTTCAATGAATGCAGAGAAGCATACAGTGCCTCTCTGCCTCATAGAAACCTATTCAATCAGCCCGCTTCGTGAATAATGTCTGACTTTGAACTCACCGGACAGAATCCCGTATCCGTTCTCAGCAAGTGAATCTATCTCGCTTTCTCCTGGATAGTTGACGACAGGCGCGATAAAACCGACCCTGTCCGTAATATCGGCAATAATGTCCTTATTGTAGGCGATACCTCCTGTTACAATTATAGCATCAACCTTGCCGCATACCACAGTGGCAAGCCCTCCGATATATTTTGCGACACTCGCGCAATAGGCCTTTACGAACAGTTCTGCGGATCTGTCCCCGGCTGCCGCCCTGTCTGTGATCTCCTTGAAATTGTTAGTACCGAAGAAAGACATTGCCCCTCCTTTTCCGACAAGCATCTTTTTGATCTCATCCTTTGAATACTCTCCGCTGAAGCACATATCCACAAGAGGGAACGCAGGCACCGTACCGGCCCTTTCCGGACTTATCGGTCCGTCTCCTCCGAGAGCGTCATTGGTATCGATTACAAGCCCTTTGGAGTGAAGTGACACAGATGTTCCTCCTCCGATATGGGCCACGATAGCCACTACATCCCTATTGGTCACACCGCGTTCCCTGGCATAACGCCTTACCATAGCCCGTGAATTCAGAGCATGGAAAAGAGTCCTCCTCGGGAACTCGGGACGTCCTCCTATCTTCAGTTCCGGAAGCATCTCATCCGCCATCGGAGGATCCGCGATAAATGCGCGGCATTGCCCCACGATACCTTTTGAGCGGCGTATTTCATTGACCTCAACGGCGATATCATCAGCTATCAGCGCACTCAGGTTACAGGCGTGCATTCCGTCCTTTCCGCTGATCAGCGCAGCGCGCATTTCTGCCTCGACCTCATATACTCCTGTCTTTATAGGTGTTATCAGACCTCCACGTGCCATCACGACATCAATGGATTCAACAGGGATTCCTTTTTCAGAGAGAAATTCCGTGATGACATCACGACGCATAATGTCCTGATCCATCACGGAATTATATTTCGCAAGCACTTCGGCACTGTGGGCAAGATTCTGCTCAAACAGCTTTTGGCCTGCATCAAAGAATCCTATTTTTGTAGTGGTCGAGCCTGTATTTATTACCAGTACTGTTCCGCTCATAGAAATTTATTTTGCTGAAATAGCTGCAATCGCTATTGAATTCAGTTTCGTATCGATGCTGTCGGCACGGCTTGAAAGCACGCAAGGAACTTTGGCTCCCACTACCATTCCGGCCTGTTTTACATCAGATGCAAGCTTTGAATTGGTCTTGTAGAACACGTTCGCCGATTCTATATTAGGGAACAGCAGACAGTCTGCATCTCCTGCTACAGGACTGACAAGCTTCTTGATCTCCACCGATTCGCGGTCAATTGCCACATCCAGTGCAAGAGGTCCGTCAGCGATACATCCCCTGATTTCTCCACGGTCGACTTTCTTTGCAAGAACCGCAGCCTCCACGCATGCAGGCATCCCCTCAAGCATCTGCTCAGTAGCAGCGATAATCGCAACCTTAGGCATCTGATTGCCCAAAGAGTGTGCAGTATTCACAAGATAGCCCAAAATAGCTTTTTTCTGCTTCAAGTCCGGTGCAGGAATCACTGCCATATCACCTACAAGCAGCAGCTTGTGATAGTTGGGGTTCTCAAGCACTGCGACATGGCTGAGCACAGCCTTGGGAGGAAGAAGACCTGTCTCCTTGTTGAGGATGGCCCTCATAAATTTATCAGTGCTGCAGAGTCCTTTCATAAGGATATCCCCATGTCCTTCCCTGACCAGAGCCACAGCCTGCGCCACAGCATTAAGTTCAGAAGGATTATGTATGATGGCGAATTTTGCAGGGTCAATCCCCTCCTCTTCGCACTGCTCCTTGATGAGATTCTCGTCACCTACAAGAGTCACGTCTACAATGCCGAGATCGATCGCTATGCTCGCCGCTCCTATCGTATGACCGTCAACGCCCCATGCGGCAACCATTCTTTTCCTTGCTCCCCTGTTTGCAAGTTCGGCAAAAATATCTTCAAATTTTGTAAACATCCTGTTATCGTTTTATTTGTTTTCTTCTTCGTTAAGAACTATATGCATAGTATCCTGTGCAATCACAAGCTCCTCATTTGTAGTGATTACAGCCACTTTTACCTTTGAATCAGGCAGAGAGACAAGAGCATCCTTTCCTGTAGCCACATTTGCCTCATAATCGAATTTCACTCCCAGATAAGTAAGGTTTTCACAGACTCTGCGTCTCATACGGCTGTTGTTTTCTCCGATTCCACCCGTGAATACAATGAGGTCGACACCGTTCATCACAGCAGCGTATGCACCGATATATTTGGTGACATCATAGACGAGTTTCTTGAGAGTGAGCTTTGCCTTCGCATCCCCTGCATTTGCCGCATCATTGAGGTCACGGGCATCTGAAGACACGCAGGAAAGACCGAGAAAACCGCTCTTCTTGTTGAGGACTCTGCTCATTTCAGCAGCAGAAAGTCCCTCCTTCTCCTGAAGATAAGTCACCACGTCAGGGTCAACGCATCCGCATCTTGTACCCATAATGACACCCTCAAGCGGAGTGAATCCCATTGAAGTGTCAATAGACTTTCCGTTAGCCACGGCTGTCACGGAACTTCCGTTGCCGAGATGACAGGTTATGATCTTTGAATTGTTGATGTCAAGTCCTGTGAATTTCGCACCTTTCGCCGACACGTATTTATGGCTTGTACCGTGGAAACCATATCTGCGGATACGGTATTTGTCATAATATTCATACGGAAGTGCATACATATATGCGTATGAAGGCATAGTCTGATGGAAAGCTGTGTCAAATACGGCAACCTGCGGTACTGAAGGAAGAGCTTCCGACACGGCATTGATGCCAAGAAGGTTGGCAGGATTGTGAAGAGGCGCGATGTCGCTGCACTTCTTTATCTGTGCGATGACCTGATCATCGATAAGCTTGCTGCAGAAGAACTCCTCTCCTCCGTGTACGCATCTGTGACCGACAGCCTCTATATCCTCCAAAGTGGACAGAACTCCTACCTCTTTGTCAAGGAGAGCGTCAAGTACAGCCTTTATTCCGACCGTATGGTCCTGGATCGGCATTTCCCTGACAAATTTTTCCTTTCCGGTAGCCTGATGTTTAAGGCATCCCATTTCCATACCTATTCTCTCAACAAGACCTTTGGCAAGGAGATCATAGACATCATCTCCTTTCATATCCAACAACTGATACTTGAGAGACGAACTGCCACAATTCAATACAAGAATTATCATAGTTTTCTGTTAAATTTTTATAAAAAAGGAAGGATTTTTCACGATTCCGAGACAAAGTTATAAAATTTCTTCCTACTTTCGCAAAAAATCGGAACGAAATGGAGACGGAGAGAGAGGCAGTGGTGTTGGCGGTCCCGTTCACTGCAGGGGTTGCTGTCGCAACATTCTTATTACAAACATTTTACATCAGGAATCATTCATCCGTCGCGGTAGTGCTTATGTCGTTTGCGGCGACTGTTTCATCCGCCGTGCTTATCTTCCGTTCCTGCAGAGGCCGGTTCAGGAAACTGCCTCTTCCTGCAGCAAGGATATTTATCGGGCTGATGTTTCTTTCGGCCGGCATGACCGTATGCCTTATGGACTCTCTGACTTTTCCCGACACAGGGAAGCATTCCCCCGTATCATCATTTGCCTATGGATGCCGTGAGGCTCTCAGCCGCAGGATCATGGACATCGGATATTCAGAAAAGGAGCACGGGGCACTGGTCTGCGCATTCCTCACGGGAGACCGCAGCGGACTGGACGGCAATACAAGAAAAATATTCAGGGACAGCGGAGCGTCACATCTTCTGGCGTTGTCCGGAATGCATCTCGGAATCATATATATGCTTCTCTCACGTATGCTTGCAATATTTGGCAACTCACCTTCCGTAAGGAAAACAAGGTCCGCTGTGATCATCTCCGGAGCAGGATTCTTCACACTTATGACAGGCGCGTCACCGTCGATCGTGCGTGCATTCCTTTTCATTCTGCTCAGGGAGGGCGCGGCCATACTCGGAAGGAAACAGAACAATGCCAATCTCCTGTGCATTGCACTTACCGTACAGCTTACAGTCACGCCAGGGGTCATAACCTCAGCTGGATTTCAGCTTTCATATCTTGCGATGACCGGAATTTTCACTTTGTATCCGGTCATCAGGGACTGGTGGAATATTCCTGTGCGATGGCTGGATGAGAAATATTTCCGCAGTAACGGCCAGACTTCAGATGACAGTGCACGTCCTCGAGGGATAATGTACAGAATCTGGGATATGTCGTCCCTGTCCATCGCCTGCCAAGTGTTTACCGCCCCTGTGGTCTGGCTCAGATTCGGGACTTTCCCCCAATATTTCATACTGACCAACCTTCTGTGCATCCCGCTTATGAATCTTGTAATGATTTCTTCCGTCGCAGTCATAGCCTTGTCGTCCGCAGGGCTGTGTCCGGCATTTCTTCTCTCCATAAATGACTCCCTGCTCGGCATCCTTGTCTTTATCCTTTCCACAATCTCAGGAATGCAGGCTGACACATTATGAAAGAACAATAGCCCGATCGAATATTGGAGACATTGTTGCAGATGCTAAAAAGAGAATCCGAAAGTCACACCTCCCCAAAAACTTATGTCAACATCTTTGAGACCGAGAATCTTAACACCCAGTCCACAATATGAAGAGCGTGATTCAGTTAAATACTGCCTCAGCTCCACATCAAGGTTTACAGCCAATTTAGCCGTCCTCTCATCTCCTGAAAACATTCCGTGAAGAAACCCTATTCCTAAAGTCGGAACAAGCACCAGCTGAGCATCCGGTTTTATATATGCGCAATTGACTGTTCCACCATAAAATCCGCCTTTCATTCCGGCGTGCATAAATCCCAAAGACAGAAATGTTTCCTTCAGATGATATCCGACAATTGCCTCCTCAAGAACTTTTCCTATGGCGGCATCGTATGACATATAGACATTTGCCTTAACATCCAACCTGCGCACGTTCTCCTGGGAAGAAGCCAGCGTAGCAGTCCCTGCCAGCAGCAGGACAAAAGACAAAAGTTTAAATAGATTCCTCATATCCTGTTAATTTGCCATTGCACACCCATAATTAGAGTGCTTGATTTGTCTGTATAAGGAAACGGTCACCGTAGATAAGTAATCGGAACTGTGATGCTTTCTTCGCCGGCCGGAAGTGAAAACTTTGACGAAGCCCCCTTTATCAGCTCATTCAGTTCCTCCTTGGTCATCAGGGATGTGTCGTTGTGCCAGATTACATCGTCGATAAGGTTACCGATATAGTATTTTTCTCCCTTATATTTGACGGTACTGGTTGTGAGCATATATATGTCACATTCTCCTTCTCCGGACAAACGTCTCAATGTCGCATACTGTGTCATTTTTTCCTCTTTATCGACATAGGAAGGCAGTACAAAAAAAACAGGACAAGACAAAACAGTATCGCGTGTCACTTCAGTATGGCACAGCTCCGAATCTTTCCCATATATGCGGTCATTATAAATAAATTCACATAAACTATTGTCCGGACATATATGTACGAAGAACTTTTCTGAGTGATACCAATCCCTGCCGCATGAAGTGAATACACAAATTGCTGAAACAATCAGCACTATAGTCTTTTTCATAACATTTAGATTAAAATTACGTGTGAATCTATATAATAATTCTAATAATCACAATAGATTATCCAATATAAAGCTCCTTAGCCTGATCCGGAAGACAATTACAGAATAACATTCTTGTAATCAACTATAAATATCCCTGAAAGAATACATATTTACAATAAATGTTAAAAACTTGCATTTTACAATCACTCTTGCCTCAACGTAGTAAAAATAAATTTGTCCTCCAATCCCGGCTTAAATATTTATTTGATCCGTCAATATTCATTACGTTCCAATAATCCTGTTAACTTTGCGATTGAACGAGGACAAAAAGTGTTTTCAACACGACAGACAGAGACAGTATGGAACAAGTATATGATAAAAATCATAATACACAACAAGGTAATTACACTTGGACATACAGAATGATAACTTATAACCTTTAAAATTTCAGTTTATGAAAAATATCGGGACAAGATGTTTTATACTTATGATGGCTGTTGCGTTTTCTGCAGGATGTATGGGGCTTCATAACATCAAGGTAACAACAAATAAGGTGATATTCGAAAAAGAAGCGTGCAAAACGGAAATCTACACAAAAGAAAACAACTCTCTTAGACTAAGTCCATATAGTGTCAAAGAAGACGATATTGAACCTTGGTTCAAATATATAATAGAGTACGAAGAAACATCATCAGACACAGACCGTTACGATGTCCCTATTGTCAGCTGCCGTGGCAAATGGCTGAAAGTGACTCTGATGGAGGACAGGACAGGGGTCATTATTAACGTCACCGAAAACGATACGGGCAGAGAAAGAACTGGACAAATAAGTATCGGAGATTACGGAGACGGACAGGCAACAATTAAAATCCGGCAAAAAGGGGTATGACAAATGACCTACAGGAGAGGATTGCCCCTTGAGCACGTCCATCCAAATCCATACAAGCTGTTTACATTCTTTTATGTAAGTTCCATTATGTATACGGGGCTGAATAAAAAGTATTATTCAAGCCCCTTTTTCTTGTTTTTCGGCGAGGTCAACATCGACCTTATTTCCAAATATTCATTCTCAGAGAGTTATTCTGACTTTTTAGCCCCCTCGTGTTATTTCTTAACCGACGCGGACTACAACGTGCTCCTGAGCACTACACTTGGACATACAGAATGATAACTTTAACCATTTATAAAGAGCCTTGAGGACATTCCGTTCTGACCTGCATCTTATCCCCGTCGCAGCTGTAGAAGTAGTATGACACATCCGAAACGCTTCAGTATACTACCATAACCCTGTCGGGCGAATTCAGCGTGTTATATGATATCCGTACCATAGAGCATCCACATAATAATCCGACTTTATGGTCAAAATGGATTTACACAAATGGATTCAATGCAAATATGCTATGATGTTTAACGGCAGGGATCATATATGCTATATTTTGCGGCAAGTCTGTTTTTAAAAAGCCTGACTCCTAAATATGCGACAGGATCAGATATAAGGGTGCGATTCTTGGCCATTTTTATAGCCAGGTCGCATCCTTTTATCTTATTGAATAATGTCTTGTCGAGTTTTCCTTCAATTACTATAATGTCATATCCATATTGTAGATATGCAATCCCCCTATTAGGGATATGATCAGGCTCACGAAAAACAAGACAGACGTATGTATCATTCTCCTTTTGTATCTGCATATTCCAATAGCATACCTGATCTGTACTGTCCTGCTGAGCCAGATAATGCCTGATTTCATTGTCAAGTATTTTATTTGCGCATTCTACCTTCGGCAGAGTCTGTATGACGGTCACAGTGTCATTTTTTGCAGCACAGACCAAGGATAGCGACCAAAGAAAAGCGTACACGAATGTTTTAAACAATCTGTCCATTTGTTATATTACAGTTATTTGCATTAATAATATTCAGCATTCATCTGGAAGACCTTGTTTTCAGAGAACAGAAGTCCGAGATGTGCCACGGAAGTATGCATAGGGACACGGTTTGTCATCATTTTTATAATTTTTTCACAGTTGTCTACCTCTTTGAATATTAACTCATTGATACTGTCTATGATTACTATGATGTCGTGTCCATACTGCATATATGCAATCCCTTTGTCAGGTATATAATTCGGCGTATTGTGTATGTCGCACTTATATAGTACGGGAACATCATACATATCATACTCCAGTCCGATAATAAGATTCCAGTAACGCTCGTATTTTGTTTCTCTCTGCTGAGACAAATAGTATTTGATCTCATCATCAAGAATCTTATTGATGCATTCCACTTTTGGCAGAGTGTCAACAATGATTACATTGTGATCCTCATTATATTTTGTGCCACTGATCAACAACAAACAGAGACTCGCATAATACATAATCTGTAACATATTTACCTTCTTTTGTTTCTTTTAACTGAAAACACTACTGGCTGTATCATATCTGTTGTATAATAATCATACGCGTGGTATTGCTTATCTATTGGAGTAAATATATGATACCTATCCCATTCTGGAGTTGAGAATTGAATGCCGTGCTTCTCCAAATAATAAATTACAGCTATATCCGCAGTTTTATCCCCTGTTCCTGATGGCACAGGTTCATTGTTTGGATGTACATGGTCAATGCGTGTAAAAACAGCCCCTTTATTAATATATTCCAAAGATAAGGTTGTCGTAGGTGTTGCCCCTTTTTCGCCAATAAGAACAGCACTCCCTATACTCGTATATATGACAGAACTTTCCACAATGGATTGTTTATCTTTAGTATTATTGTTTTTCCCCCAACTTGAAGGAGTTGCAATAAATTCAAACAATTTTTTAGCGATGCGTGCATCCGAAACTGTAAAGTAATCATAACTCTTGTCACCAATACCAAGCGTCCCTTTTAAAAGATCAGATTTTTTAAAAGATTTGCGATTGACAATATCACCATTTGCATCTATCGTTCTTACTATATCTCTTTTACTCTGCTTAATCCATTCTATGTTTCCGTTTTCATAAACATTCCATATATCCATCCCGTCCATATCAACAAAGTTAACAGGATTATTGGAACAGAATGCGTATGGACTGATAAAATAGTATTTTTCTGCAAGCGGGTCCATTGTGGTCCATCTTGTCGCGTCCGGGCTATAGAACCTTGCCCCGTAGTCAAGGTATGGAATCCAGGCAAACTCCTGTGACTCCTTGCCGTTGAACCGGTATGGCTGGGAGACGTCGTCAAGCGAGTCCGCAATGTTGTTCAGGGCATATCCGGAACTGCTTCCGCTCTTCTCTGTAACCTGTCCATAAGGATAGTAGTCAAGCGTCTGCAGTTCGTTGCCATCGGTATCGGTGACTGCCCGGACACTTCCCAAGTGGTCTGTGACGAAGAATCTGTACCTGCCGTCCTCTATATATCCTCCGTCGACAATGATTCTTTCCAGTGTCCCGTCCCTGTAGACCAGGTTGGAGCAATAGTCGGTGATGGATATATTGCCGTCAGGGCATTCCGTTCTGACCTGCATCTTTTCCCCGTCGCAGCTGTAGAGGTATTGTGAGGTTATGTTAAGGTTGCCGTCAATTGCCGTAACCCTGTCAGGGAGGTTGAGAACATTATATGATATCATTGCGATACCATTGTTGATATCTCTGGTCATATTGCCGTTGGCATCGTATTCATACTGTGCTGTTACGTCAGGACTATTGTCAGGTGTCAGGATTTGAGCTGTAGACTTACCGCTACGTGTCATTCCTGAGAGACGGTTGCCGTTGTATTCCATATTGAAGACGGAGGCGGAACCTCCGGAATCTGCCCTGCTCCCTCTTGTCATTCGGGTTATATTGCCTTGACTGTCGTAAGTATATGAGGTACTGAATGGTCCGTGGACATTCACATCGTTGCAGACGGTCGCTTCCGTGAGCCTTCTGAGTCCGTCATAGAAAAAGTTGCAGCCATTGATGCCGGTTCCTCCATATTTCCAGGTGTACGACGATATGCCGCCTGCATATCTCGGCACCGCATCTGTGTCTCCTGCCGGAATATCATTGTAGAACAGGTTTTCGCAGAAAGATTTGCTCTCCTTTTTTGTGATCCACTGGCGTATATTGTATGAGTATTCTGTCATCAGCTTACCGTTGCCGTTCCTTGCATCTGATGCAAGTCTTCCGAGGAGGTCGTACCGGTTGTCTGCAAGGATGACTTCTTCACCGTCGCCAAGTCTGTGGATAACTTTCAGCAGCCGGTCCATATTATCGTATGTGTATGTATAAGCTTCAGTCACAACCGTGTTTCCCGTGGAATGAAACAGCACTCTGTTCACAGGCTGGCGTGTAAACGAATATTTGGTCTTTACTGTCTCCCAGCCTCCAAGGTGGTTCTGCGAATGGGACTGGAAAATATCTCCGCGTTCGTCATAGTAATATGATGAATAAAGCGGGGACAGTTCAGGATCGGAAGTCCACACAATGCGTCCTGTGACTCTTCCTGCGCCAAACCTGTCATGCCGAGAGGTCTGTATGGGGCGTATCGGTACAGGAACGGGCTTCTCCTTGCTGTCTTTTACCGAAACCTTCACGTATGGTCTTGGTGGAAGATCAATGACAGGAGGATCGTATGCCTTCAGACTGTCACGACACTCCTGAGGAGCGTATTTTATGAAGTCGTAGCTGTCATAATAGATGACATTCTGCATAATAGAGCCATCCGGCAGCGGAGGAGAGAGGACATACCCTCCTGCCTGTCCTTCTTCTCCGGAATATACTGCAGTGAATTCAGTCTTGGAGATGTCTCCAGAATAAGGCAGCGGACATTTCGCAATTACAGCAGGCCTTCCAAGACCGTCGTACCAGTATGCGGTCCATTTGTCTTCCTCTGCAAGATTTCCGTCCTGACTGAGTACCATACGGCTGTGTCCGTCATATAGCATACTGACAGGTCCGCAACCGGGAAGACGTTTCCAGCAGCATTCTCCTCTGTTGTTGTAATGGTAGACATACGCATATAAGAGCATATCAGGATCATTTTCGTCCACATTGATTTTGTTGGCCAGGGATTCTGACAGTGCCGGAGGCAGCACATATCTGAGCCTTTCGAGTTCGTCATATACATAGTACGTGTCAAGGGGCTTATCCTTTCCTTCCTCAATGATCCATCTTCTTTCAAGCACAGTATTGTCGTTGTAGTCTGTATATACATCGACAGTACCATTGTATCCGGAAGTCCAGTCTTCATCTCTATATGTCCGCCTGACGAGCTTCCCTGGACTATAATAGCTTTTGCGTGTAATTCCTGAGCCTGTGACGGCCCAGTTCTTTACACCGGAAAACAACAGAAGCCTGCAGGTCCCGTATCCGTTTACGGAGGTACGTCCGGATGTGTCGGTCCTCTCGGCGGCAGGCTGCCATACAGTTCCGGGAAAGCCCTGTTCCAGAACTCTGTCAAGGAGGCTGTTCTCATAGACGGTCACAGAGTACGGGGCTGGATCGGGGCTCATTCCGGTCAGAGCCTGTGATGAATAGAAGTCTATTGTAGCCTTTTCTGCATTTGGGCGGAAATTGGCTCCGGATGCTGACATATCTGCATACGGGAGAAATATTCTGCTCTCACGCATATACCGGTCGTATTCTTTGTGTGTAATCAGATCGTGCAGTCCGCCTTGTATGGCACCTTCCGAAATGATCTGGGATGGGAATCCGAGTCCGTCGTAATATGTCACTGTCCTGGCGGCCGCTGTGTTTGGCAGTGCGTTGACCGCTGCCGTGTCTTTTGCTCCCGCTGTCAGCACCGTTGTAACAGTTGTGAAATTGCGGGTGTAGTCAGGCTGTTGTGCAGAAATATCAGCCGTATGGAATAGGCATATCGCCAGCACGGGCAATATGAGTCTATATGTGGTTTTCATAATTTCAAATGTTTATTGAAGTATAAAATAAGTGTCAGTGTGACTCTCGTAGTATTCATCGGTATAGTCGAATGTGAAATCATAGCCGGATTCGGCTTTGAACGGGACTTCATCCCCATCGGAATTCAAAATGAATACGGTTTTGTAGAGATTTCGTGGGACATAAATCAACGTAGGTTTCAAATCATTGCTGTCATCTGCCTTTCCTGACTCTCCTGGCGGGATTGTGAATTCAATCCTTTTAGTATTGCCTTGCGGGCCCCATATATAATGAAGCGTATATGTCTCTTGTGTAGGATTGTATACTGAAACCATTATATTGGCTTCGCATTGTCCGTGCTCGTCAGCATACTTCTGCCCATTGGCAATCAGATCATCAAATGCCATCCTGTTCGCCTCGGACTGTGATTCATGGGACCGGTATCTGTATGCCGGTACTGTATATGTTACAGGTACAGGAAGATACCCCTCTGACTTGTCGCATAGGTTGCTTTTGAATGTCATGCTAATCTGTGCATTGCCGTATGGCATCGGTTCCGGCTTTGGCCTGTTGCCTGCATAGTGGTAGCCATATTGATGTACAATATCATTTGAATTGTCCCGTACTGCCTGAAGTCTTCCGTCTGCGTCATATATATAGGACCCGGTGACACCACCTCCGTCAGTACGGCTGCGAAGCCCTATAAGCGGATACCAGGTATATGTCTCTATTTCAGAGTCTTCCGGTCTTACCCGTATATCATCGATGGGGTTCTGTCCCTCGTCAATGACATACGATCGCCCAGGCATATATTTTCTGACGTATTTCCATTGTCCGTTTTTATATACCTGATAGTCCAATATATACCTGCGGTCTGAATCGCCGTTAAGACGCACGTTGTATTCCCCTACAAAGCATCTGTCACTGTGATATCCGAAAGGATAACCTACTGTACTTGACTCAAAGTCTTCATAGAAGAACTCATCCTGTCCTGTGATGACAATATGTGATTCCTGTCCTGTGTATGATAATGACATAGTTCCCATACGGTCTTTTGTTACTGTGCTGTTTTTTCTTGCATTTGACCCTTGTATAGTCAGCGTATGATATCCTTTCTGGACATTTTTGAATGTTATGGACTCTTTGTATGCCGCTTCATATCTGTTCCAAGGCTCTACAAGCGGGAGATTGCTGCGTGTTTCCACAAGATTGAATTTCTGTCCGTCAAAAATGCCATACACATACCAGTCATAGTCCAGCTCTCCGGCCAGTGTAATGTTGACATCCCCTTGTTCGGATGAATTGAATGTCTTTGTCTGTGCATTTTGTGACAGGTCGGATGGATTCAATTTTATGTTTATATGCTGTAGAGCGGGCTCCCATACGGTTTGCACTTTGTATGTATTTGCTGCATTGGACACTATAGCTGTGGGATATGTAGAAGAATATCCCCATTTATATGAGACGGGTATGCCGTTTTCGTTGTTTATAAGCAGAGGGTTGCCGTAGCTGTCGCTTTGGACGATTTCATTGTCAAGATAATACCTGCTGTCTTTGACGTATCCGCTGTAACGGGTGAAGATGCTGCTGTCTATGCTTTCCGTAAGCCCGAGACGCCATGTCACATATGGGATTATGATGGAATTATTCTGTTTGTATTCAGTCAGTTTACCTCCGGTGACCTTGCCGTTCGTATAAGTGACAATTTCTACAGGACTGGACACCCTTCCTTGTCTGACCATTTCTTTGAATATGCCGGTCTGATAATCGTCAGGATATGTGATGCTTATCTTTTGGGTACTTCGGGTGGACATATTCTTTGTCACGGTCTTTGGCATCAGATTCCCGTTGTATGTGAAATCTTCTGTTATGGATGACATCACAGTCTGTCCGGAAGGGTCATAGAGTGTCTCTGTCCTGCTTTCTATATATGGATAGAATGTCAGTGTCTTGAAAGGTGCATATCTTATAAAATCCACTCTGATAAGATTGCCAGGAAGGCCCGGGACAGTGAATTTTTCAATGCTTTTTGCATAATCATCAAATCGTGCAGGACTGCTGTTGTAGCTTATGTTGATTTCCTTGACTTTTTTACCGTCGTTGTACCAGATTTCGTCTGTGAGAAGGCCTCTCATCAGTGCACGTGAGGTGAATTTGTTGTCAAGAGACACATTGTCGATATTGGTGAGCATCTTGAAGTCTGCCGTATCCGGCCAGTTGTTGTGGTTGGTGTACCGGTATTCTTTGACGAGAGGTTTGTCCTTGCCGACGGATTCAAGCACCCTGCTGTATGTCACATAATTCCCCGTGGTCAGTCCCAAGGCGTTGATGTATGCTTCTGACCACATCTTATAACTCTGATGAACTTCCGCCTTGTCGTGAAAATGCACAAGTCCTTGCCAGGTGGAATAATCATAGCTGTAATAGTTGTCCCCTTGTGCAATATAAACCGGAATTCCGGAGAGTATTCCTGATGAGGACCCGTCTTCATTTATGTATTCAAAAGAATGAGTATATGAGGTCGTATCTGTCGTGTATATGATGTTTTTTATCCTTAGACCTCCTGCTTTTCCGCTTTGACTGAGAATCTTGAAGTCCGGTGCCTGCGTGGCAACAAGCGAATAGTCGTTCAGTTCATATTCAAACAATGCGTGCCCTCCTGTCGGATATGTAATCTCAGTCAGAACTTCGGCTTCAGTATATGTCTCGTTTGCGGACCGGTATTCAAAAAAATCTTTTCCGATGCTTGTCTTGCGGTAGTCTTTATTGTTCCAGTACCCCCAGTTGTCCGTGACTGTCGAGTTGTATGGAGGAAGATTCATACTGTTGTATTTCAGACTGTACCTGTCCGTGTATCTCCCTTTGCTGTCATATGTATTTATGGTTTGCAGCTTAATGCGCTCGTCTTTATTCTCTTTGTATGAAAAAGTGAATGAGCGCAAAAGATTTTCTTTATATCTCACATCTATCCTGTACAGCTTCATCGAATAGTTTTGAGGTGCGTATGGAGTTTTGTAGGATCCGCTGTTCGCGTTATAGCATACAGGATCGAGCATATGGTCAGAAAATCCATAATATTGCATCCATCTTTCAAAATTTGTCCCTACAGTGCTGAGTCCGTTGCTCCGTAATATCATAAAGTCTATAGACGGTCCGTTATCAACGGATATCAGCTGCGGATACACGGGATGCTGTACAATGAATGATATTCCGCGGTCTGGGTCCTGTGATGGCAAGACCGCCTGGTTGCCGTCAGGTGAATATGTGGCGAGATCAGTTCTTACATCGCTTATGATTATGGGATTGCCGTCTCTCTGGTATGTGAAGGTTATCTTATTCCCGTCTGGTGATATTACTTCTTTAAGCATCCAGGCTGAAGGCCACGTTTTCATATATGGGTATACTTTATTGAAAGGGCTTAAATTGAAATTCCTCTCCGTGTAAAATTCAATGCAATTGTAATCTCCACCGAATATCAGTTTTGTCCCATCGTTTTTGGTTACAGTAAACTGATAGAAAAGTTCATAGACACGATATGCTTTCAAAGGTTTTTCTGAGCCCCCTTTAAACTCGATGCCTTGCGGGTTCTGTACAACGACAGGAGGATCAACAATGAACGATTCACCGTTGTTGCTCCTGACTTTGCTCTTTACTTTGTCGTCTTTGTCCCTATAGAAATAGACACTTCCGCTCACCCCGTATGCATTGATTACGAACTCATCAGGTTGTGAGTCATAGTTTACATCCATTGAAGCGTTTACATATTCAACAAGCCGATCTTCAGACGCCCAGTCATTCCCGTCCATATACTGGGAACAGAAGTAATAACCGGGATTCATACCAACATGTCCATATCCTGTCTGATCCCGGATATCTTTTAGGGATGTCTCGTCGTGTATTCCGTTTACGACTCTTGTGATGCAGCCTCCTGCATTCAGATTCCATCCGAGACCGGCCATTGTCGGATACTGGTTGAGCTGGATTCCTGAGGCATAATATGAAAGATGGAGCGGAAGGTTCAGATCCTTGTATTCCAAGGTGTAGAGCGGGATGTCTATGGAAGGCAATCCGTTGAAATAGCTGACAGGAATACGTTCGTATCTGACGAATTCCGTCGCGGAGGGAGATGTTACATTCATCTGCCCAAAGCAGCCTATGCTGCCGGAAGCAAAAATGACAAATGTCATCAAGCTTGCTTTTGCGCTTTTTTTCATTTGTTTTGAATTTGCCTGCTTGATTTGTATCAGGATCTTGTCTCTTATCAGGCTGTATGGTCTGAACAGAATGGCAGGAGCCATAAAGGCATTTCAAGTAGTTTGTTTTGTTCTTGACCCTGACAGCATTAAGAGGCCTCCATAGTGTTGTCATTTTCAGGATAGGAGCAAGAGCAATATGAATGCCATACAAACATTTGTCTATTTTAGATTTTCAATCTACAATAAATGCTCATTCTGTTCCAATAATCCTGTTAACTTTGCGATTGAGTGAGAGCAGAATGAGCTTGCTCATTTTGCCGAGCGTGAGCAAAGAAAAGGTCTCTGAACCTTAACTTTGCGATTGAGTGAGAACAAAGAAAATTCCTAGAATGACAGAAACAAGACCAATAATTGAGTATTGATTACGATTTTATTTTCTTTTTTCAGACAGATGCGAAAGATTCCACAGATATCGACATATCTCCATATGTCAGATTCGTCAAGGGCAACCACAAGAATTTCAAACGAAAATATCAATCAGTGTACTCACCTCCTAAAAGAATGTAGACAGCTTTTATGGATGCAAATCACGAGCAGGGAGCTTTCACGTAAGTATAACATTATCAATGATATATAAAATCAGACCCTGCTTTGCCCCTATGTTTTTAAGGGGGCAAAGCAGGGCTCATTTTCTTATAGACCTGACTGTCAAGACATTACAAAACACATCCCTGCTCGTGTTTTGTATGCTTCTTGAACATTGATGACAGTGTCTACAATAAAAGATCCGTTATTTATTGACCGACTCGGACGTAAACGCACTCAAAGGGATTGCCTCGCCCGTAGGTCATTTGTTATTCGCGGGAGGCGAATCTTTGCTTTGCAAGAGTTTCCCACTCAGTGCCAGGACGGCCGTAATTTGCGTACGGATAGATTGAAATGCCTCCGCGCGGCGTGAAAATGCCTGTAACTTCGATATATTTCGGGTCCATAAGCCTGATGAGGTCCTTCATTATCTTGTTGACACAATCCTCGTGAAAATCCCCGTGGTTGCGGAAACTGAAAAGATAAAGCTTAAGGCTTTTGCTTTCAACCATCCTGATATCAGGTACATAGCTTATCCTTATCTCCGCGAAGTCAGGCTGTCCGGTAATCGGGCACAAGCTTGTGAATTCCGGACAATTGAACCGGACCCAATAATCATTGTCCTGATGCCTGTTGACAAATGTCTCCAGGACTTCAGGAGCATAGTCACTCTTGTATTCCGTCTTTTTTCCGAGGGATTTCAGTCCTTCCGTTTCTCTGTTATCCATATTGATGTCTTTTATTATTGCTTTATAATACTGCATCTTTCTCAGATGAGCTTTCTGTATTCCACTGAATTGATATATCTGTCCAGACCGTCATTCCTGAGACGGCAGGCAGGGCAATGTCCGCATCCATCCCCGGGAATCCCGTTATAGCAGGTCAATGTCTTCCGGCGCACAAGCTCAAGCACTCCGAGCCGGTCCGCCATCTCCCAGGTCTGCGCCTTGTCAAGCCACATAAGAGGAGTGTGGATGACAAACTGGTCATCCATAGCAAGGTTCAACGTGACATTCAACGATTTCACAAAGGCATCCCTGCAATCCGGATATCCGCTGAAATCCGTCTGCGAGACACCTGTAACGATATGTCTTATGCCTCTTTCCCTGGCATACACGGCAGCTATGCTGAGAAAGAACAGATTCCTTCCAGGGACAAAAGTATTAGGAAAAGTATCGGACGGTTTCTCGCTGTCCATTACGATCGAAGTATCCGTCAAAGAGTTAGACCCGAGGCTTCCGATAAAGGAAACATCCTCAAGGTGAAAATCCACACCGGCATCCTCCGCTATACTTCTGGCCATTTCTATTTCAAGGCTGTGTTTCTGGCCATAATAAAATGTTATCGTATGCACTTTCTCAAAGTGCTTCAAAGCCCAGAACAGGCAGGTCGTCGAATCCTGCCCGCCACTGAATACGACGAGAGCTTCCTTATTGTTCATAATGCACAGATATCAGATGTCGGATATACGGAACGGGTTGTATGAGATATTTTCATCAAAAGTATCCGTCCCTTCATATTCTTTTACTTTTTTCACCACAATATTGGTGACAGGCAGGATAATCACTTCATAAAGAGTCTTGAGGACAATCTGGGTAGCCATCAGTGTAAGCATTTCTGTGATTCCTATTCCCCAGAAAGCAATCGGGAAGAAAATAATGGAATCCACAGTTTCACCGCCTATCGAAGATACGATCGCACGTACGGAAAAACGCTTCCCTTTTGATGCTACTTTCATTCTGCTCATAATCCAGGCGTTTACTGTAGAGCCAGAAAGAAATGCAAGCAGAGAGGCAAGGGTCACGCGCGGTGCCATAGCGAATATATAGTCAAAGTGAGGGCCTCCATCCCAAAACGGGGCCGCCGGCAACAGTCTGACTATCTGAGCCATAGCTACGACAAAAAAATTCATTGCGAAACCGGTCCAGATTACAAGGCGGGCCTTGCGGTATCCCCATACTTCGACAAGACAGTCGTTGATGATGTAGGATACGGGGAAGATTATGACACCGCCAGTCAATGCGACGGGGCCTGCCATAAACAGTTTGGTTTCAAAAAGGTTGGATGCTATAAGGCAGACGTTGAAAATAATCGCCATCAGCATAAACGGTACGGACAGCATAGCGTGCTGTCCTCCGGAGAGATTGTTTGTTTTCATATATCTTGTTTTAATTATAAAGGGTGGTTACCAAGCACACCCGTATGTTTCAAAGTGCTGCATTGAAGCATACGGGCGTGCCGTGAATCTCTCACAACCCTTTGCATCCCCAAGAGGACAATACCCGATACTTCAAACAAACACAATCTTGTCAAAAGACAAAGCCTGCCGTCAAAAAACTATTCGGCCGCTTTGAGACGTTCCGCATTCTCCGCAATCTGCAGCTGGTCCAGAACCTCCTGTATATCACCGTCCATAAAGACAGGAAGATTATACATCGTATAGTTGATACGATGGTCGGTCACACGTGACTGCGGATAGTTGTATGTACGGATCTTCGCAGAGCGGTCTCCAGTAGAAACCATAGTCTTACGCTTTGCGGAAATCTCATTGAGATATTTCTCGTACTCCATATTGTAGAGTCTGGTACGCAGTTCGGCAAGAGCCTTGTCGAAGTTTTTGAGCTGGGACTTCTCATCCTGGCACTGCACCACAATACCTGACGGGATATGGGTAAGACGTATAGCCGAATACGTAGTGTTCACCGACTGTCCTCCAGGGCCTGAAGAGCAGAAGGTATCCTTACGTATATCATTCATATTCAACTCAATGTCAAACTCATCCGCCTCAGGAAGCACAGCAACCGAAGCTGCGGAAGTATGTACACGGCCCTGAGTCTCGGTCTGGGGCACACGCTGGACACGGTGCACGCCGGACTCATATTTGAGGATACCGTAGACCCCGTCTCCGGACACCTTGCATATAAGCTCCTTGAATCCTCCTGCAGCACCCTCGGACTGGTTTGTAACCTCCAGTTTCCATCCGCGGCGTTCAAAATATTTGGAGTACATACGGAAAAGGTCACCGGCAAATATAGCCGCCTCGTCACCGCCGGAACCACCACGTATCTCAAGGATGGCATTCTTGCTGTCCTGAGGATCGGCAGGAATAAGAAGCAGTTTGATATTCTGCTCCATATCAGGAAGTTTCGGCTCGATCTCCGCAATCTCCTCCTTTGCCATCTCACGGAGTTCCTCATCCTTCTCGTTGGCTATTATATCTTTCGCCATCTCATAGTCCTCGACAAGTTTCTTGTACTCGTTACCTGCCTTTATGATAGGCGCAAGCTCCTTGTACTCCTTGTTGAGCTGGACGAATTTCTTCATATCCGATATCACTTCAGGACTTGACAACTGCTCCTGAAGCGAATTATATTTTTCCTGAAGTCCGAGGACTTTTTCCAAAAGTGAATTTTCTGCCATAAACAATATTGTATTTCGCCTTCAACGGCGTCATTATCTTAATTATAAAACATTAAAGTTCTTTCACATAGCACCTTCTGCGCATATAAAGCTCGTGCTCATAGCGATCCCAGACATTAACCGCGCTGTTGGTCTCGATCTGTGGATTGGCTATAGCCCATCTGACTCCGCTGGCCTTGTATTTGTCAGCCATTATACAATGATAGATGGACGACACTCCTGTATTCTGCCATTTCGGTGAAGCTCCGTTGAGCATAAGGTCGATAGTATCGAACTCTTTCAACGCCTTGAGGAAATGAATCCATCCGAAAGGCCACATCGACCCCTTGGCCTTCTGCAAAGCCTTTGAAATTGACGGGAACGATATTCCGAATGCCGCGACTTCACCATCAGGGTCAAGAAGGAAACAGCAGAGTCTCTTGTCAAGAAGCCCTATGGTCTGGTCGGCCTCCTCCTCTATTTCCTCGTCAGTAAAAGGAATGAAGTTGTAGACATTTCCGATAAAGCTCTCATTGTACATCTTGAAGAATTTCCTCACAAGCTCCCTGTCGTGCTTAAGGCTGCTTATATCCCCCTCGACAAGCTTGTATCTCTCCATCAGCCTTTTGGCGATGTTTTTCATCTTGTCCGGCACTTCCTGGTCCGCAGCCATCTTATACTGCAGCCAGTCGCACTCCTTCGTATATCCCAAAGCTGTCACGAGGTCATTATAATAAGGGAAATTGTAATAGCAGTTGAAAGGAGGGACATTCTCAAACCCCTCGACCAGCATACCCTGCTTGCCGAGCGTATTGTAATAGAGAGGCCCATGCACTTCCGTCATACCGTTCTCCCTGGCCCAGGACTCAGCCGTACCGAGAAGAATCCCTGCCACTTCAATGTCATTTATTGTGTCAAACCATCCGAAACGAACCCTCTTCTTGTCATAAAGTTCATTATAACGCGGATTGATCATTGCACATATACGTCCGACAACCTTTTTCCCGTCCATCACCATCCACATACGGTGAGGACAGTATTTTGCTGTAGATACAGTTGTCAGAGACCTGATCTGATCCGAATGAAGAGCAGGCACATATTGCGGACAATCCTTGTAGAGTTCATCCGGGAAAGTGACAAATTTCTTGAGATCTTTTTTCGTCAAAACCTCAACAACTTTATATTCAGCCATTTGCAAAAGGTTTAATTATCATTTTATTATGCCGCGGACAAACATCCGGAACAAATGCGTGCAAATTTAATAAAAATCAGTTCTCCATCAAAAATTCTATAGCCACTTGCGCACACGCACATCCGAATACAGCAGGAAGATACGAAATTGTCCCTACCTGCGATTTCTTGTTCCGGTCCTCGCAGGGAACAATCGCTTCCCTGTCAGGAAGCTCTTCAGAAAAGACCACCTTGAAGCCCTTGCTTATGCCCATATATCTCAATTTCTTGCGGACTATATATGCAAGAGGGCAGTTATATGATTTGGATATGTCGGCTATCCTTATCTTTGTGGCATCGAATTTCGCTCCGGCCCCCATAGCCGACACGTGGGGAATCGAATTGTCCATACAATATTTTATCAACGCCAGCTTCGGGGCAAGAGTGTCGATGGCGTCAACAAGAAAATCAAGTTTATATCCTCCGAGCACTTCATCCACCTTGTCTGCTTCAAGATAAGTGTCGATGACAATCAGGTCCAATTCAGGGTTTATATCCTTGAGACGGGCGGAAAGCACATCACATTTCTTTTTCCCTACTGTAGAATCCAGAGCGAGAAGCTGCCTGTTCTTGTTGCTCACCGAAACCGCATCACTGTCAAGTATCAGCAGATGTCCTATTCCTGCACGTACAAGCATCTCCGCCGCATATCCGCCGACACCTCCGACACCGATCACGGCCACCGCAGAATCAGCGAAATGTCCGAGCATCCGCTCCCCGACAAGCATTTCTGTCCTTTCTTTCCAGTCTTCCATCCCTAATCATATCAATTACGCTGCAAATATAGTCAAAATGAATTTCACCTCTGCCGAGACCAGGACGTTTATATGTGCTTTAGCACAAATATGCACAAAGAATAAGGAACAGGTTTCTGTTTCTTGTTTTTTATAATTACTTTTGGACGATATTAAACATAACCGGGTCCAGCGCACCCTGAACCAAAACCACAATATGAACAGATACACCAAACTATTGGCGACAATGGCATCAGTTTTTCTCGCCGGAAACATTTCCATCGCACAGGATGCGGAATTTGATCTTTCATCACAGCGTTCCGAGTCACAGACGGTAAAGAAAGTCCCCGGTGAAAAACTTGACCACCAAGGAATTGTAATAAACCCGATGCCTCAGGAAATGACAATAAGCCGCACAAGCAGCATCGACATAACCAAAGGGGTCAGAATCAAAAGCAGACGCAGATCACTGGCATCACTGTTCAGAAAGGAGGATCCGCAGACCACAGACCTGAGCATACAGTTCGGTGAGACCGCGGCAAGAAAGAACGGTGTCAAAGAAATTTCAGGCGCGTACTCCCTGACCGTAGACAAGCACGGAATCTCAATCACAGGATATGACGAGCGCGGAGCATTCTACGGCACTCAGACATTGCAGCAGCTTATAGAAAGCCCTATTGCCAAATACGGGATATTGCCGTATATGAAAATAAATGACTATCCGGACCTTCCGGTAAGAGGTGTCGTAGAAGGATTCTACGGGACACCTTGGTCTCATAAGGTAAGGCTTTCCCTGATAGACTTCTATGGAAAGTTCAAGCTGAACACATATCTGTACGGTCCTAAGGACGACCCTTACCACAGCTGCCCGGACTGGAGGCTTCCATATCCGGAGCAGGAAGCGGAAAATATCCGCGAACTCGTCCGCGCCTGCAACCGTAACTATGTAGATTTCGTGTGGGCCATACACCCGGGACAGGACATCAGATGGAACGAGGAGGACTATATGAATCTCCTCAACAAATTCAACCTGATGTATGACCTCGGAGTCAGATCATTCGCCATCTTCTTTGACGACATATCCGGAGAAGGGACAGATCCGGAAAAGCAGACAGCCCTGCTCAACAGGCTCCAGAATGATTTCGTCACAGAAAAAGGAGATGTATCCTCATTGACAGTCTGCCCGACGGACTATTCAAAACTATGGGCCAACCCCACACCGGAAGGCAGTCTGAGCATATACGGAAGAAGTCTTGATCCGAGCGTAAAGGTATTCTGGACCGGAGACGTGGTCTGCAGCGACCTCACAGAGGAGACATTGGAATGGGTAAATTCACGGATCCGCAGGCCTGCCTTCTACTGGTGGAACTATCCTGTGACAGACTACGCACGTCATATAATAATGCAGGGACCGGTGTACGGACTTGAGACATCACTGACATCGGATGACCTGTGCGGATTCGTGAGCAATCCTATGGAACACGGAGAGGCCTCAAAACTTGCCTTGTACAGCGTAGCCGACTATACCTGGAACATAGAGGCATACAATCCTGCAGACAGCTGGGAAAGAGGCATAGAAAGGCTTGTGCCGGAGGCGTCCGACGCATACCGTACATTCGCGATCCATTCCTGCGACACAGAATCAGGCTACCGCAGGGACGAATCCTGGGAGACAGTGACATTCAGGGTGGACGACTATACTCAGAGCCAGTTCAACGCACTTATGAAAGAATGCATAAGGATAGAAAATGTCCCTTCGGAGCTGGAGTACGGATGCGACAACAGCATATTGCTGGAAGAGCTGCGTCCATGGCTGGCCGAATTCGGAAAGCTCGGCACAAGATGCCGCAAAGCACTTGAGCTCATAGACATGTACAAAAACGGAGACGACGGAAACTTCTGGAGCAGATATGTAGACAACCTGATGAGCGAGAAGGACGTAAAAGACTTCGAGGCACACAAATCCGGTACAATGAAGCTCCAGCCGTTCTATGAATATGCGATGGACGATATGGGAAGCGGTTTCTTTGAAAAGATCTCCGGGGAAAGACCAGCTTCATACAAAGGCATAAGTTCGTTCGGCAATTCAGGTACTCTTCTGTGCAAGCTGATGACAGACAACAATCCGGATACGCACTACACTTCAGGAGATTCTCAGAAGGAAGGCGACTGGATAGGAGTAGACCTCTGTTACGTACGCGATGTCAACGAGATCGTGATAGCACAGGGGCGCAATTCAGTGGATGACTGTGACTTTTTTGACAATGCTGTCCTGGAGGCATCCGCAGACGGCAAGAACTGGACAGCTCTTACAGGAGACCTGCACAACACATACGACATCAGCTGGAAAGGAGCTACAAAGGCAAGATACCTCAGACTCAGGAGGCTGGAATCAGAGCGTCACAACTGGGCGACAGTCCGTATGTTCAATGTCAACCCGACAACTGTCGGTTCGCTCGGTTTCAACGTCCGGGCGGAAGATACCGGCGGAGCCATGAAGGCATTTGACAAAAAGCCCGAAACGTCATATATCAACAAAGGCATTCTCGCGTTTGACATCCCTGAAAATACAGACGGATATATACTGCTCCTGAAGCTGGACGAAGACAGCAGAGGCGCCGTCCTTCGTCAGAAATCAGCAGACGGTTCTACAATTTCTGAAATCGCCCTTTCAGCACCTTTCATAAGAACAGAGCTGGAAAAAGGAGCCGAGAGCATTGAAATAGAAGGCGATATAGAAATATTTGAAATAATAGCGCAATAGACCATCAAGGCCTATTGCGCCGCCATAACAATTATATCAGGAATTATTTCAGACGTCTGCAGCCGTATACTGCAAGATCACCAAGATCCTCTTCGATTTTCAGGAGACGGTTGTATTTCGCCATCCTGTCTGAACGGCTGAGGGATCCGGTCTTGATCTGTCCGCTTCCTGCAGCCACTGCAATATCTGCAATTGTCGTATCTTCCGTCTCACCGGAACGGTGCGAAGTGACTGTCGTATATCCATTTCGGTGAGCCATCTCGATTGCATCCAGAGTTTCACTGAGAGAACCGATCTGATTGACTTTGATGAGGATGGAGTTTCCGCATCCTTCCTTTATGCCCTTTGACAGGAATTTGACATTTGTCACAAACAGGTCGTCTCCGACAAGCTGGCATCTGTCACCTATCCTTGATGTGAGTTTCTTCCATCCTTCCCAGTCATTCTCGCTCATTCCGTCCTCGATGGAGTCTATCGGATATTTCTCAACAAGGGATGCAAGGTATTCCACCTGCTCATCCGCAGTCCTTCTGCATCCTTTCTCCCCTTCAAACACAGTGTAGTCATAGACACCGTCTTTGTAGAATTCGGATGAAGCGCAGTCCATTCCTATCATAATGTCCTTTCCAGGAACATATCCAGCCTCTTCAATGGCTTTCAGGATTGACTCTATCGCATCTTCCGTACCTTCAAGCGCGGGTGCAAAACCTCCCTCGTCGCCAACGGCCGTGCTCAGTCCGCGGCTGTGCAGAACTTTTTTCAGAGAATGGAACACCTCCGCCCCCATTCTGAGTCCCTCCCTGAATGAAGGGGCTCCCACAGGTCTTATCATAAATTCCTGAAAAGCTACAGGAGCATCGCTATGCGAACCGCCGTTGATGATATTCATCATAGGCACAGGAAGAATATACGTGTTGGTTCCTCCGATATATCTGTAGAGCGGAATCCCGAGATATGCGGCAGCAGCCTTGGCCACGGCAAGCGACACCCCGAGAATGGCATTCGCCCCGAGGCGTGATTTGTTCGGAGTGCCGTCAAGCTCTATCATGACCTTGTCGACAAGTCTCTGGTCAAGGGCTGACATTCCTACAATTGCAGGAGCAATTGTCTCATTGATATTGGCGACCGCTTTCAATACGCCTTTGCCGCCATAACGTCCTGGATCCCCGTCCCTGAGTTCAATGGCTTCATTTTCACCGGTTGAAGCACCCGAAGGCACCGACGCCGTACCTGTGATGCCGGACTCCAGCACCACTTCCGCCTCAATTGTAGGATTCCCTCTGGAATCCAATATTTCGCGTCCTTTTACTGCAACGATTATCATAAAAAATAAATTTAAAGCTGTTTTGATTTGTAAACATTTTCACAAAACCGCCGCAGTCAATCGCAACAAATATGCCGAACCCTCTAAAGGCCTTTGGCCTTGGCTTCATCCCAGATTTCATCCATCTCGGCAAGTGTCATATCCTTAAGATTGCGTCCCTGCCTTATGGTATGCTCTTCCAGGTAAGTGAAACGACGTTTGAACTTCGCGCATGTACGTTCAAGGGCCGTGTCCGGATTAAGTCCATAGAGGCGCGCAGCATTCACGACCGCGAAAAGATAGTCTCCGAGTTCAACTTCAGCCCTTGCAAATGCAGCAGCCCTGTCCTCTTCCGACTCCGCAGCGTCAATCGCATCAAGCTCGGCCTGATATTCATTCATTTCTTCCTTGACCTTGTCCCAGACCTGTGACTTCTCCTCCCAGTCGAATCCGACTCCGCGTGCCTTGTCCTGCATGCGGTAGGCTTTCAGAAGAGGAGGCAAGGTGTCCGGAACACCGGAAAGGATACGTCTGTTGCCGTCCTTTTCCTTTGTCTTCAGCATTTCCCAATTCTTCACGACCTCAGCCGAATCCGCGACTTCAACCGAAGAGAACACGTGCGGATGACGGTAGATCAGCTTATCACTGAGGAAATTGATAACATCCACTATATCATACTCATTCTGCTCCTCCCCTATCTTGGCATAGAAAAGGACGTGCAGAAGCACATCACCGAGCTCCTTTGAAATATTCTTCATATCATCCTTCAGGATGGCATCGCTCAGTTCATACACCTCCTCGATAGTCTGCGGACGGAGAGACTGTGTCGTCTGCTCCCTGTCCCACGGACACTTGACACGCAATTCGTCAAGAATATCAAGAATCCTCCCGAATGCTTCCAATTTTTCCTGTCTTGTCTTCATAAAAGTTCTATTCATAATCTTATATACCCGCAAATTTAACAAATTTCAAAACAGGTTTTATGCAGATTGACAAATACTGCCTATATTTGAAGCCTGAACCACATAATCAGACATCTATGGAAAACAGGATAAGTTTTGTTTCTGCCGATGAGGCTGTGAAAGTAGTGAAATCCGGCGACCACGTCCACCTGAGCAGCGTTGCAAGCGCTCCGAGGACCCTTATAGATGCACTCTGCCGCAGAGGCGAGGCCGGAGAACTCAAGAATGTACGCATACACCATCTCCACACGGAAGGTCCGGCTCCATATTCTGACCCTAAATTCGACGGGATATTCTTCCATCAGGGATTTTTCATCGGAGCAAACGTGAGGAAAAGCGTCCAGGCCGGATATTCCGATTATATCCCGGTCTTCCTGAGCGAGACACAGAAACTTTACAGATGCGGTGCGCTTCCATGCAATGTAGCGATGATACAGGTCTGCCCTCCGGACAAACACGGATTCGTATCGCTCGGAACTTCAGTTGATGCCACATTGGCGGCAATAGAATGCGCAAAGACTGTCATTGCAGTCATCAACCCCAATGTCCCGAGAGCCTGGGGACAGGCTATGATACCTATGTCCATGATCGATATTTTCGTGGAAGACGACACTCCGCTTGAACCGGCGCATTTCAGCAGGCCCAATGAGGTGGAGACTGCCATAGGAAAGCATTGTGCGGAGCTTATTGAAGACGGTGCCTGTCTCCAGATGGGTATCGGAGCCATCCCCAACGCGGTCCTGGCACAGCTCGGCGGTCACAGGAATCTCGGAATACATACGGAAATGTTCGCTGACGGAGTCCTTGAACTCGTTGAAAAAGGAGTTATAAACGGGGCAGAAAAAGTCACAGACAAAGGCAAGCTCGTATCCACTTTCCTTATGGGATCGCAGCAGTGCTATGATTTCATAGATGACAACCCTATGGTCGCGATGATGGATGTAGGCTATACCAACGACCCGTGCATAATATCGCAGAATCCGAAGATGACAGCCATCAATTCGGCAGTGCAGATCGACCTGACCGGCCAGGTCAGCGCGGACTCAATAGGCACCAGGTTCTATTCCGGAGTCGGAGGACAGGTAGACTTCGTATATGGGGCATCCCTTTCCAAAGGAGGAAAAGCCATTATAGCAATGCCGTCCTGCACCAGCAAGGGAGAGAGCAAGATAGCCCCTACAGTACTTGAAGGGGCCGGAGTGGTCACTTCAAGGGCGCACGTGCACTGGATAGTCACCGAATACGGAGCTGTCAACCTGTATGGACGTTCTATGCAGGAACGTGCAAAAATGCTTATCAGCATAGCACATCCGGACCACAGGGAAAAACTTGACCGTGCCGCATTCGGGCGTTTCGGCCCGCACTACCACAATTTCAGCATCTGACTTCAATTTCTGAAACATATAAACTCCTGAGGGGTATGCCTGATTCACGGCATACCCCTCAGGAGTTTTCAGACTTCCATCACATTCATCTGGCGGAAGTATAAGGAACCTTGACGACAAACTCATAGGTTCCCGGCTGGTATTTTCCAGGTGGGTCCTTGCAACGCACTGTCTATCAATTAATTGCAAAACAGTATATCCCATACAGGATATACTGTTTTATAAAGCATTGAGTTTCAACGCATTGCAAAGACCCTCCTATTAAAAAAGTCCGGAGACCAGACAATTACAGTCAAGTCCCCGGACAATAAAGGTTATAGAATCCGGCTAATTCGCCGGAGCGAAGCCGAGAGCATGGAAATTCACAGCATTTCCCGAACAATAGAAATACACGGTGGCCGTCTCTTTCGTCCCTTCAAGATGTTCCTTGGTTATCTCCAGGGTCCTGGCCGGATCCGACCCCTTAGGATCGGAAGGAGCTTCATAGAGAGTCACGACTTCTATATTGTCCCCTACCTTCTTGGCCATAACAATATGTACAAACCATTGTTATGGCCAAGAAGGTAGGTGACAATATAGAAG
>VSOK01000039.1 GCA_009774765.1 Bacteroidales bacterium | reverse complement strand
GACAACGCATCCGGTCACGACATACAGAGTATCGGCATTCCTCGACCAGTCCCTTACCCTGGTCTCAAAGCTCGCCCATATCTTCTGGTTGAAGTTCGCACCCATCTGCGGAGTCATGTTCGTAAAATAGAAAGTCTGCTCATTGGCCTCCCTGCAGCACGTCCTGTCCGCAGACGGGAGCTGATGGCCGCGGTCATATCCGCCACCGCCAAAACCACGGAAAAGCACAGGCTGCTGAGACTGAGGCACATTCGGGTCATAATCCCATTCATCGGTCCTTTTCTGGCTGCCGAGATATAGAGGACACAGCGGATAGGCAACCCAATGGGCCACAAGCGCTTTTTTGTCCCAGCCATAGGAATAGTTCCTGTACCTCTTCCCGTTCATTGAGAAAAAGTTGTTGTGATATTCCAGGCCGCCCTGCACAACCGGCAGTTCCATCCATCCCGGAATGCCGTCCGGCTGCACGACAGGAGGCTCAGGATTTTCACCCGAACCGGATTCGGCTTTCTGCAACAGGACAAAACTATCCGAAGCAGATTTGGATCTGACCACGATATGCAACATCCTGCCGCTGTCCAGACTGTTCTTTTCGTATTTCAGGATTATATTGCTCTTGTTGCCTGTACCGGACTTCGTGTCAATTTCCGCCCACGGTTCCGAACCGGACTGGAATTCAAGATCCAAAGTCCAGGATCCGGACGCGGTTACCGCAACGAAGATGCTGCCAGCATCTGCAGACACTTCATCAAGTCTGGCTGATACGGAAAGAGCATTCTGCTCCGACTTGATTTTATCCTTACAGGAATAAACGAGCAACAGACTGGCTGTCAACACGATACCGACCCACCAAATCTTCAGAAACCGTTTTGTCATAATAACGTCTTTAGATAATCAAAGGGTTGTCCGGAATTCCGGACAGCCCTTCAGTATAAGTTTATCCTATTGATCTTATTCCCAAACGACCTGAATTTCAGTACAGTACATAGCACCGTCTTTTGACCTCATACCAACAAACTCATAATCCCCTACTATCTCCAGCTCAGTGTCAGTTCCACATACGATACTTCCAAGAAGAGTTCCCTGTTTATCAGATGTATACAAATCCGATGTAGCTGTGTAAGCCTCAGACTTGCCATATATATCAAGCTGCCTGTTTCCGGTACTTGATGTAGCCTCGTTCCAAGTCACAACAATTTTACGGACTTTACCACCGGATGCGGTAGTTATGATTCCTGCATTGCTCTTTGAGCGAAGCTGTATGGACTGTTTGTCCCCAGCACTGTTTCCAGCATATACAGCCGGAGAAGTCGCAGTCTTGCCGGACCAGTCTTTATATGTCGTTCCAGACATTCCTGTGAACGCAAGATTAAGGACATCAACAACTCCACCACCGCTCACTTCACCTGGTTTCTTGGCCTGGGTCAGGACAACCTCGTATGATTTGACAGGCACATCAGCGGTTGTAGTAACTGTAATCTTCGCTGTCCTTGCAGCTTCGGTAGACTCATTCTTTGTAAGCTGAAGAACGACATCATCAGCACCGTTGCCTTTGTCTCCGTACAATATAGTCACAAAATCTCCCTCAGTCACAGATGCAGTACACTCTACATTTCCGTTTACCTTGAATGTAGCGGACTCGGCATCAGCAGAAACATTAATTGCATCTGTAGACACGGTAAACATTTTAATATCATCACCTGTCTTGCCATTAATTGAAATAAGCTTATTACCTTGGTTTACTTCAGGAGTATTCCCTTTGTAATTTATAAGTTTACCCAAAATGACAACTTCGTCACCGACCTTAATGAGGTCTTCGGAAGTAAATTTCTCCCCGTTGATATAATATCCACGGAAGACTTCCAGCTGCCCTGCAGTCGTGCCGTCATCAGAAATATGATAAGTAGCATTTCCAAACTGTGTGCTGACTTCCTTGACATTGGAGATTATTCCTTTGATATAAAATTCTTCGGAAGCGACATCAGCTCCAAGAGTCTTTATCTTAGCCTGAGCTGCAGCGACATTAAACGGTGAAGCCTCTGTTCCATCTCCCTCTGGAGTTCCTACCGGCCCCGGATCAGGTGTGTCGCCACCGCCGATTTCGGTTCCTTTGGAGAAATCTATTGCAGTACCGGCTGCGGAAGCCACAGACAGGTCAAGGTCATCTATACGGTAAGTGCTTGCCTCTGTAGTTGTAAAATAAAGATAAAGCGCGGAAGTATTGTCAGGCAGTGTGAATGTTGAAGATGCCATATCCCATTTTGCATCCTGTGCAGAACCGGAAGCGAACGCATATTCAAGCTCGACCCATTTGGAACCGTCGTTGCTGATATATACAGAGAACTGTTCAGGGTCAAAGACACTTTCACCGGCAGCAGCCTGGAACACGCTTCTTATAGCACCGAATGAAAGGGTATAATTTTTCTGTGAAGCATCAAGAGTGATGTTCTTTACCTGGAAATAATTTTCTTTTGCAAAGAAAAGGTTGTTGACACCGGAACCGGCATAAACAGAAGAGTTATTTCCTTCATTTGATGAATTGGCCAGGCCGGCACCGTTTCTCACGGTCATTGCTGCAAAAGCATAGTCAACAGATGCGATACCTGTACCTTTTTCATTTTTCCAGCTTTCGTTTACATCAAGTGTCTGTTTAGACCAGCTGTCACCTTTCTCCGCTTTTTCCTTGTCAAAGTCATTGTGATAGACAATAAGGTCATCAGAAGAGCCGGCTTCTCCTTTCTGGGATACAGAAAGCTCTTTCTGGACAGTACCGATCGTGAACGTAACAGAAGCATTGCGGTCTGTCCCGCTGTTTGCAGTTACGGTCACCTCAATGGTTGTACCTTTAGGCTCTGCCCCCCCCGATACAGGGTTTACTCCAAGCCATTCAGGCAATTGGCTGTTTACTTTCCAGTCTCTTGTCGATGTGAGGACAAAAGTCTGTGTTGCAGCTTCAGGTGAATCAAACTCAATGGAAGTTTTGTCAAGAGTCAGATTCGGCTCTCCCAAATCTTCTTTCGGATCACAGCTGACAAGAAGCGCCAAAGCTGCGAATGCACCAAGAAAATAATTCCTAATACTCATAATTTCAATGATTTATGTTAATAACTATTACTTTTTTGCCTAATTTGGTTGGTAAATATAACCAACTATTTCCGATTTGTGCCAATTTTTCTGTTTTTATTTATGCCAAAACCTCCGTTTCCGCCTAACAGCCAATGGTTCCCAATGTATCAAAATATGCGACATTGGGAACCCATCATTTCACAACAGCCTAATAATTAAGTCATTATAAAAGCGCAAAGTTCCCAATGTAACTATATTTTGTACATTGGGAACCATTCATTCAAAAAACGGCTGTCCGTAATATCGGGCAGCCGTCAAAATCATATCATAAACTGTTTAAATTTTCTCAAAAATTTTAAACAATTTCTCAAATCATCAGGATTATTCAGCCTCCTTGATCTCTGTCATAACAACGTTGATGAACTTAGGAGTTGTCTTGCTCTGTACAGAAACAGACGTCATATATCCGTAAAGTTCAACCTTTTTGCCGTCCAGAGCGACAACAGATGTTTTCTGGGCGTCAGTAAGCTGATAGAAAGAACCCTGCATAGCCTCGGTATCCGTAAAGATAAGGTTGCAGTAATTTCCGTCCACCTTGACAGTTCCCGTCAGCTTGACATACTGGATATCAACAGCAAAGATCTCGTCTTTCTTGCTCACATCAGGAAGAAGTTCAGCCTGCAGAGCCTCGATCTTGGCCTTGTCATAAGCAACTGGAGTTCCATAAGTGAACGAGCCGTCTTTGATCTTGGACTCAAGGTAGAGGTTGCCTTTACCGTTGTCGAACTGAGGAGCAAAGTTGTATGCGGATGTCTTTCCTACAGCCTTGTATTCTGTCCCTATCTTATAGTCAGCAGCAGTGAAGTTCTTACCGTAATAGACAAGGATTGCACCCGTATTGTCAGCAAGCACATATCCCTGGTTGCAGACAGCCGCTACGCGTCCCTGTACATTGACTGTAGCTCCAGGTCCACCTGCCAAAGCATCCTTGATGTCTGATTTCTCAGGCTCATTGCCTTTCTGGGTGAGAACCACGGTAATTTCACTTGAAGCATCTCCGCTTGTCGTAGAGAACTTGAGATTGGCAGTACGTGCCTCGACCAGAGTAGAAGGGGCTGCGATATATCTGATGCAGGTAGTATCAGCCGGATTCTTCTCCTTCTCGGTAGGAACGCCCTTGATAAGGTCGATTGAAGACAATGTCAGCCAATCCTTAGCCTCATCAGGCACGGAAGCGAGGATAGTAGAACCTTTGTTGACGAGTCTTACTGCGACTTCGCCTCCTTCAACACCGACAGAAACCTCTGAATCAACCACACCGATAAGACTCTTTGTGATTTTCAGTACGGAAACATTGACGAGCTCTATTGTCGAACCGTAAGTAGTCTTAGGACCTTTTACCTTCACGACATCGCCGACCTCGATACCAAGACTTGCGAAATTCTTCTCCCCGCCATTGCTGTCAAGTGTTCCATAGATATAGATTTCCCCAGTACCGTCATCAAGATACCAGTTTCCGTATGTCGTATTGGCGATGCTTGTCACGACACCTTCAACAATATATGATTTTCCGTCCGGACCTTCTATCACATCTTTGCAGGTAGCTTCAGAAGCCTTCACGTCACCCTGTCTTACGATAAGATTCTGCTGTTTGCCTCCGGCGAGGATGACAAGGGCAGTCTCACGTCCAGCCTTATCCTTCTCAGCGTGGAATGTCAGTGTAGTAGTACCTTCGCCACCTTCAAGGGCACTTACAGTGAGCCACTCAGGAAGCTGCAAATAGATTGGCTTGTTGTTGTCATCCTTTTTACCGCTGTTGATTACCTTTGCGAATTCCCACGAGGTCTTTGCAGTAAGCTCGACTTTGACATCACCTCCTTCAGCAGGTATGCAGATATGAGTCGATGACAGCTGGATTTCATCCAGGGAAGTAATTTCATACTTCTCAGTACATCCGACCGCCAGAAGCACGGTGGACAATACCGCTGCGAATAAATATCTAAATTTCATAATTTTATTTCAGGATTAATTGAACATATACTTGATTCCGACCTGCATATACCAGCACTGGCCGATAGCAGTATTGTAAGTCCACGTAGGAGTTGAAGCGTTGACCTTGGCATTTGTAGAGAATACAGGAATACCTTCCGCATCAGTATACTCGTGATTGAGGATACGGCCTGATTTGAGGACAGGATTCATATATTTGCTTACACCCCATTTAGGATTGAAGAGGTTTGCAAGGTTCTTGATGTCAACATTGAGCTGAAGCGTGTTTGTACATTTCTTGGATCTGATCTTGAAGTCGTGTGAATAACGGAAATCAAATCTGTGTACCCACGGAGAATACTCGCTGTATGCCTCTGCATACTGACCTTTGTGGCTGCTCAGATATTTGTTGTTGTTAGCGAAGCCCCAGTAACGCTGTGCGTCATCTTCAGATACGAATCTGATTTCTGAATCATCCTTAGGGATATACATTGCATCGTATGCGTATCCGTCACCGTTGAAGTCACCGTCGTACATATAAGAGTAGTTGTATCCGCCTCTCCACGCTTCATAGATCAGGCTGAAGTGGTTGTCTGACTTGTCGTGGTGAGTGATTGACGCAACTATACGGTCCGGAGTCACATACTGTGAGTTGTGAAGCCTTACATTGTTAGGGCCTTCTACTGTAGGAATGTATGTGAATGCTGAAGACGCATCAGAACCAGGCATACCTGTAAGCTCTTTGGATACAGTGTGAGTATATGCCGCCATAATGCTGAGTCCGTCTATAGGACGCATATTCATACTTACGCTTGCAGAATATCCATAACCTTTGTTTGTGTTGGTAAGAACAAATGCTGAAGTTCCGGTGTAAGTATAGTCAGAAGGATATATAGGGCGGTTGTCCGCTCCGTTGAATCTTGCGAATCCGTCTACAGGTTTGACATTCCAGTCAGAAATGCAGACACCATTGACAGTCTTGTTGAAAATGAACTCTCCTGTGATGCTGAACGGGAAAGAAGTAGGGAAAGCATAGTCAAGAGCCAAGGAAGTCTTCCATACCTGAGGCATCTTGAACTTTCTGTCGACAGCGGCAAATGTCTTTGAGACAGTACCGTCCTCTGGAGATACGGTAACAGGATAGCCGAGTTCGTGGAATTTGGCGATCATATCCTTAGGATTGGCGATGATACCGCCTTTGAAATGCTCGAGGTTAGGATCGCCAACCTGGATTTTTCCGTTGTACTGCACCATTGCTGAGTTGGTCGGCATATTGGTGAAGAACACGAGAGGAAGACGTCCGGAGAACAGACCTGTACCTCCACGGAGCTTAAGGCTCTTGTCGCCGAGGATATCCCAAGTGAAACCGATTCTCGGAGAAACAGTGATATTGGCAGAAGGCCATTTTCCTGTATCGATATGACGTCCGTTGTAGTCAAGTTCCTTGATGGCATTGTTTGTCATAAGGTCGTTGTTGTCAAAGAACAGTCCGTCGAGACGCAGACCTGCAACCAATTTGAAATTGTTGTTCGGAGTCCACTCCTCCTGTGCATAGATGCCGGCTTTGTGGAACTGCACGCGTGCTGCAGGATTCAGTTCACCGTCATATCCGTATGTAAGGCAGACAGTCTCAGGAACCGCTCCGTTGAAGAAATCGTCAAGGCTGTTGTAACGGTAATATCCTGTTCCGTTTCTCATATATGAGTTGTCAGCCATCTGGTATTCATAGCTTGCACCTGCTGTAATCTTGTGGTTGCCTACATAATATGTAAGGTCATCCTTGATATTGATCACGTTGTTGTGCACACCGTTGTTCCAGGTAAAGAGCTCATATCCCAAAGACATATAAGGCATAATGCCTGTACCGTCAAGAATATCGATGAAAGGGAACGGATCAGAATTGGTTCCGCGGACATCATCAAGCTTAGAGAATGTGGCAAGGAACTGGTTTGAAAGCTGCTCGTTGATACGGCTGTTCAAATCGACTGATACAGAGTGTACCAGATTGTCCTGAGAGTACATCGAGTTTGCGAAAGCCATTGAATACTGTGACATACGCGCCTCTGTCGCACGGGTCTTGGCATCTGATGAAGAAGCGTTCGGAGCACTCCATCTGCGGTTCAATGTATAATTGTAACGTACAGCAAGATGGTTGTTGTTGTTGATGTTCCAGTCCAGACGGGCAAGAATCTTCATATTGTTCTCATCAGCCGGGAAGTTTGTCCACGAACCTGTATCATATCCATATTTGTCTTTAACGAACTCAGAAACTCTCTTCATATCGTCAAGCTTGGTACGGGAGATGAATTTGTCAGGATCCTGTTTGCCGTCCTCAGACGCTTTCCAGCGGTTGGCAACAGTAGGAATCGAAGAATACTCGAAGTTTGCGAAGAAGAAGAGCTTGTTCTTCACGATAGGACCGCCGAGAGTGAAACCGTAAGTAGTATAACGGTCTTTGTCACGGTCTCCGAGTTCAATGCCGTTGACATTGTTTCCTCTCATATATTCGTTGCGGTGATATACGTATGCAGAACCCTTGAAGGTGTTTGTACCGGATTTGGTGATAGCGTTTACACCTCCGCCGATAAAATTGGTCTGGCGTACATCGTATGGAGAGATAACCACCTGAACCTCCTCGATAGCATCGAGTGAAATAGGGCTTCCGCCTCCAGGAAGGTTACTGCTGAGTCCGAAGTTGTTGTTGAAGTTCGCACCGTCAACCGTGAAATTGGCTGTACGTCCGTCAGAACCGGCAAAGCTCATTCCGTTACCGCCGTATGGAGAAAGGCGGGCTACATCGGTGATGCTTCTGCTCACAGTAGGCATGGATGCCATCTGCTCATTCGAGATGTTGGTTGCAGCACCTGTCTTCTCTGTTGCAAATTTGGATGCCGGGGTTGCAACCACAAGAGCTTCGCTAAGCATCTCCTTGTCCTCTTTGACTACAGCGTTGAGGTTATATGCCTCAGCGAGCTGAAGTGTGATGCCGGTGTAGGTAATGGTCTGATAGCCGAGGCAGGAAACCTCTACCGAATAAGGGCCGCCGGCACGCATACCGTTGATAGAGAAACGGCCTTCCGCGTTGGCTACAGCAGCATAAGTAGTTCCGGAAGAAGTGTGAATAGCAATAACAGCGGCTCCGACAACCGGCTCTCCGGCATCATCAAGAACGCTACCATTAAGACTTGATGTCGTGACCTGCGCGAAAGCAGATACAGACATAAAAATCACAGCCCCAAGAAAGAGCTGCAAGCGCTTAAATGCTTGTTTCATAGTAATTTAGTTGTTTGTAAAAATGTATAACGCTGCAAAGATAGCACAATAACTGATTTATGGAAATATTTTACCTCCCATTTGCCTGTGCTGTAACAAATATTTAATCTCCACAAACAAAAAAGACAGGGGCACCGTCACGGCGACCCTGTCGGGTGGTTCCTGACAGAGAGGAACCACAATTTGTTATACATTTTTACGAACAACACCTGTATGCCGTCATCTGAACGGCCTACGAAACAGCATTATCCGTCTCTGTCCGAATCTGGAAGCCGCAGCAGCATCTGCCGCGGCATTGTTTCAATTAAAAGAAGTAGCGGAGGCTCAGGAGCATTTCCCAAGTCGAGAAAGTACTGTTGTACTTTGTCCAGGTAGGCTCATTGAATGTGTAGGTTCCATTCTTGGCATTGTAAGAAAGAATAGAATCCGAGCTCAACCTGTCTGTCGCTCCCCATTTGCTGTTGATCAGGTTTCCGATATTGTTGATGTCAAACCCGATCTGCAGAGTATGTACAGTCTCCCTGTTGACATTGAAGTTGATGTCCTGGGTGAACTTGAAATTGAAACGGCTCTGCCAAGGCGCGACTGCACCGCCTCTCTGAGAATACTCACCTCTATGTCTGCTGAGATATTTGTCACCTGCTATGAAAGATTCATAGGCAGCCTTGTTCTCATCTGAAACGAACGGCATACCGGAAAGTTCAGCAGCAGTCGGGATATAGATAAGATTGTTGGCTCCGGTATCTCCGGTAACATTATTCATAGTGTATGAGTAGCGGGTGTATGAATATCCGCCTACATAGCAATGATTGTATCCTTCGTAGAAAAGTCCCAAAGTAGAAGCGCCGAACTTGCCCTCCTGAATCCTGTAGCTGATATTTGCTATGAAACGGTTAGGAGATACATACGTAGAGTGACCGAGCTCAGCGACATTGGAACCGTTCCTGCCGTATGTCATAGTATAGAAAGCGGATGTAACCTGGTCTCCGATACCGTCAGATACGCTCATTCCGTCACTATATGTATAGGCGGCCATCAGGGAAAGACCGAATTTGAAATCTTTCTGCATCCTTGCGGTTACGGAATAGTAATATCCTTTTGGTGCGACATTGGTGATATACACAGGCTGTACTGTACCTCCGACACTGTTTTTGATGTTTTCAGACTGCCACAGAGTCCTCTTTTCAGGCTCTCCAGGAAGCTGGATACCGTTTTCATCCTGAACCATACCGAGTTTCTGGACATAGACTGATGTAAGGTCCTTATTGAATATTCCTTCAACGGAAGCCTTGATTCCACCAGGGATCACACCGTCCAGGGCAAGTGATGTTTTCCACGTCGTAGGCATCTTGAGGTTCTTGTCCATTATGGTAGTTGCAGTCGGAGCAGGCAGATCCTGCTGAGTGAATGCCCCATTGTACATTTCGTTCACGATATCTTTAACCGTAGGCTGGAAGCCAGGAGTCAATTGTCCGTTTCCTTTTTCGTCAATATACTGCATCTGCATACAGTTGCTGTTGCCGACGGATGACACTATCCATACATTAGGAAGATGACCGGTATAAAGACCTGTACCTCCACGGAGCACAAGACTGCGGTTCTTGAGTATATCCCAATTGAATCCGATACGAGGAGAAACATTCAGACGGGCCTTCGGCATATTGTCGGTGCGAAGACCTTTCATAGATTCCGAAGTGTTGGCCAAGTTCTCAAACTCAACATTGTTATTTCCTTTTACTGTAGGATAGAACGGCATTTCAAGACGAAGTCCTGCAGTGAGTTTGAAATTGTCGCTGATATTCAGTTCATCCTGGGCATAAACCGATGCCTGCATATTCTGGAATGAAGGATACACCTGATCCAGGGCATTGTTGTTAGGGAATGTGATCGCAAAGGCCTTAGGAGCTGCATTGTTCTTGAAGTCGTCCCAGCTGTTATATACATAAAAGCCGCTTCCGCCCTGCATATAACCGTTTTTGACATCGTTCCATTCAAACTGGACACCTGCGACGATATTATTGATGCCGACATTATAGCTGATCTCATCGGTAGCCACTACAGTGGATACGGCACGAAGGTTCCCCAATGTAAACGGATCATTACCGAAAGATGTCAGGACAGCATCCACTTCTTCACCTCCGGATGTAGTGGTCTTGTCCATAATATCAACTGTAGGGAATTCCTTTCCTGCGTGAGTCCTGTTCTCATACTGACGCGAATATGTCAGACGGAGCACATTGTTGAGCCTGCCTTCAAGGAACCTGGAGTTAAGCTCCATAGCAGCGGAAGTAAAGTTCTGGTTCTGATTGTATCGTGAATTTTCAAAATACATCGCATACTCTGAAGTCCTTCCGTAATTGTTCCTGTCATAGACATTTTTTGAAAATGGACTGATAGAGTTTGACGGAGCAGACGAATATGTGTTGACCGTATGAGAGAAACGCACATTGAGCTTATGGTCTTCGTTTATGTTCCAGTCAATACGGGCCATAACCTTCCAGTCAGGAGTGCTCACTGAATAATCCTGATAACGTCCCGGATTATAATCATAAGTTTTCTTAAGATAGTCAGACACTTCATTCAAGAAACCTTCAGTAGGTCTTGCCACAGAAGTGCTTCCTCCGAATTTGTCACCTTCTCCCTTACGGGCTACCCTTGTAGAACCAGGAGTCGTCTCAGGAGAGAATTCAGCATTGACAAAGAAAAACAGCTTGTCTTTTACAATCGGTCCGCCGAGTGTAATTCCGGTGGTATTGCTGAGAGATTTGCTGAGATTTACTCTTTCGTCACCGACACGGTCTCCTTTAAGCTGGTCGCTATTGAAATAATTGTAAACGGAAGCGTGCCATTTGTTCGTACCGCTTTTTGTCACTGCATTGATTGCACCTCCGGTGAAACCGGAGTGACGCACATCGAACGGAGTAATGTTGACTGACATCTGCTCAAGTGCATCCAAAGAAATAGGAGAACCTCCAGCAGGAAGGTTGGAGCCGATACCGAAGGCATTGTTGAATGCAGCACCATCGACTGTAACATAAGAAGAGCGGTAGTTTCCTCCTCCGACTGCAAGTCCATTGCTTGTAGAAGATGCCTGAGGGGTCAACTTCATGATATCATTCATTGAACGTGAAGTCGTAGGCAACGCATCCATCGTACGCTGGCTTATAGATGTTCCTGCGCCAGCCCTGCTGATATTCATATTTGAGTCGTTTCCGTCTACAACGAATATTGCAGCATCCAGACCCAAAGCCTCTTCTTCAAGTTTCACATTGACCGACGCGGTCTCACCAAGGGATGCATAAATACCATTGGTTTCAACCTTACGGTAGCCAAGCATTTCTATCACAACAGAGTAAGGACCACCCGGAGTGATATTGTTTACACGATAAGTACCGTTCTTATCCGTAATGGAATAATACTTTGTACCTGAATCCTGGTGAATGACCAGTATAGGAGCTCCGACAACAACACCTTCCGCATCTGTGATTTTTCCGGAAATTGACGATGTAGTCACCTGCGCGAACGCGCTAAGACAAGTAAGAATTACCCCCCCCTATAAGGGACAGGCCAAACCTAAATGTTTGTTTCATAATGATTTAGTAATTTGATAAATAGGTTAATGCTGCAAAGATAGCACAATAACTGATTTCTGAAAATATTTTACCTCCCATTTGCCCGTGCTGTAACAAATATTTAATCCCGACCGGTGCAGAGAGAGCGGCACAGCCCCGTAAACACCTGTGAAACATATATATACAAAGCAAGTATGCCTATATTCGGCATACTTGTTTCTCAACTATTTACATTTCAACAAATTGCTGGGCTCCACACTAACGGGGAAGGAAACCTTTGCTGATAAGGCATTCCGCAATCTGGACAGCATTTGTGGCAGCACCTTTGCGAAGATTGTCAGCCACGCACCAGAAATTCAGACCATACTGCACTGAAGGGTCGCGGCGGATACGTCCGACGAACACTTCATTTTTGCCCCACGCGAACAGAGGCATAGGATATACATTGTTGGCAGGATCGTCCTGTACGACCACTCCAGGCATCTCCTCCATAAGCCTGCGCGCATCCTCAACGGTGAAGTCACGCTTGAACTCAAGGTTCACGGACTCGGAATGTCCGCCCTGGACCGGCACACGCACTGTCGTTGGCGAGACTCCGATGGATTCGTCCCTGAGTATCTTGTGAGTCTCGTTGACCATCTTCATCTCCTCCTTAGTATAGCCGGACTCAAGGAAAGAGTCGATATGCGGCAGGATATTCTGGTCGATAGGATAAGGATATACGGCAGGATATTCGCCCCATTTGCCTCCCTCACGCTCTGCATTCATCTGGTCTACAGCCTTATATCCGGTACCTGTCACGGACTGATATGTAGAAACCACTATCCTCTTTATCCCGTATGCCTTATGGAGCGGAGCCAGCGGAAGAAGCATCTGTATTGTGGAACAGTTGGGATTCGCTATTATATAGTCGCTCTCCTCGAGGACATCCCCGTTGATTTCCGGTACTACCAGCTTCTTGGTCGGGTCCATTCTCCAGCAGGATGAATTGTCAACTACACGGCATCCTACCTCAGCGAACGCAGGAGCAAGCTCCCTTGAAGTATCTCCGCCGGCGGAGAACAGAGCGAGGTCAGGACGTGCCGCTATGGCATCTTCCGCACTCACTACAGGATATTCCTTCCCTTTGAATAGAATTTTTCTTCCGACCGACCTGGCCGACGCGACAGGATACAGTTCCGTTACAGGGAAGTTCCTCTCAGCGAGAACTTCCAGCATTCTTGTCCCCACCAGACCGGTGGCACCTACTACTGCTACTTTCATATTTATTCCTTATTTATTGATTTTATCTTTCTGCTGCCGCTCCGCATACACACCGGACAGAGGCGGCAGAGTGCAAATATAATATTTTTACAATGCAGCTGAAAGGTCTGCGATAATATCATCGATATGTTCCGTTCCCACACTGAGCCTCAACATATTAGGATATACACCGGCTGCAACCTGCTCTTCCGGGCTGAGCTGGGAATGCGTCGTCGAAGCGGGATGCACGATCAGTGACTTCGAGTCGCCCACACTTCCCACGTGAAGGATCAGCTCCAGCTTCGTGACCAGAGCGGCAGCGGCATCAAACCCTCCTTTGACACGGAACGTAAGCACGCCTCCGAAGCCGTTCCTGAGATATTTCTTTGCAAGCGAATGATATACATTACTTTTCAGTCCAGGATAATTTACGCTCTCCACAGCAGGATGCCCCTCAAGGAACTCAGCCACAGCAAGCGTATTGTCGCAACATCTCTCCGCCCTCAGTGACAGCGTCTCAAGCCCCTGGAGCATCAGGAATGAATTGAAAGGAGAAGGTGCCGGACCGAGATTGCGCAGTCCGTCCACACGTACACGCCCGGCGAACGCCGCCTTTCCGAAGACATCCTTGTACACCAGTCCGTGATAGCTTTCGGAAGGAGTCGCCAGCAGAGGATATTTTTCAGGAGTCCAGTCAAAATTGCCGCCATCCACTACAACGCCTCCGAGAGCCGTACCGTGTCCGCAGATCCATTTGGTCGCGGAATGAATCACCACATTGCAGCCCCAGTCCACAGGACGGAAAAGATATCCGGCACATCCGAAGGTATTGTCCACCATCACGCAGATGTTCTTTCTACGCGCCATCTCCACTATAGGCTCATAGTCAGGGACATTGAAAGCCGGATTGCCGAGATTTTCAAGATATACGGCTTTTGTGCGGTCATCCACCAATGCTTCAATATCTTCAGCCGTATCGCTTTTGGCAAATCTCACCTCGATACCGAAATCCCGGAGAGTGATCGCAAACATAGTGAAAGTACCTCCGTAAAGATAAGGGGAAGTCACAATATTGTCCCCCGGACCGCATATATTCGTAACGGCAAGGAATACGGAAGACTGTCCTGAAGCGGTCGCCACCGCGGCAATGCCGTTTTCCAGCGCCGCCATCCTTTTCTCGAACACCTCATTGGTCGTGTTGGTGATACGGGTATAGATATTTCCCGCTTTCTTAAGTGCAAAAAGGTCTGCACCGTACTGCATATCATCAAATGTATATGCCGTACTCTGATATATTGGGACCGCCGTTCCTTTGGATGTCGGGTCAATTTCCTGTCCAGCCCTTACCTGAAGGGTTTCAAATCTGTATTTGTTTTCCATTGTGTTGAGTTTTTTGTCGTAATTACTGCAGAATATCGTTCAGGATTCCGGATGCCGTCTGGCGCGCACCGGCACCCGCCCCCTGTATCACAAGAGGAGACGGATAGAAATCGGTCTTTATTATTGCCGCGTTGTCCGTTCCGCAAAGATTGAAAAGCGGATGATCCTCCGCGACATCTTCAAGGGCTATCCTGGCCTTATATCCGTACCTGGATTCAGGATCTTTGACCAGGGAAGCGATAAATCTCTGCCTCAAGCCTTTTGAAGCCGCACCTGAATAGCGGGCAGCGAACAGTTCCTCGTTCTCCTCCAGCTTTTTGTAGAAAGCGTCCACCTTGCCTTCAAAGAACTCCGGTCCGAGCACAGGGGAAATCTCCACATCGGCTTCATCAATTCCGACACCCGCCTCACGCGACAGGATAAGCAGTTTGCGGAGCACGTCACGTCCGCTCAGGTCAAGACGTGGATCCGGCTCAGTGTATCCGGCATCCTGGGCGCGTCTAACCACTTCCGCAAAAGTTCCGCCCTCGCCTCCTCTGTATGTACTGAATATATAATTCAAGGTTCCGGAAAGCACAGCCTCTATTTTCAGGATTTCATCACCGCTGTTGACGCTGCGCGCAATCGATTCAAGGATCGGGAGTGCAGCTCCGACAGTAGTCTCATATTTGAGTGAAGCCCCGTTCTCCAGAGCAGAAGACTTGAGCATCTGATACTGTTTATAAGGAGAGGAGAATGTAATCTTGTTGCAGGCGACAACGGAATATCCCCTTTTGAAGAGATTCATATACTTATAGGCGATATCCGAACTTGCCGTACAGTCGACAAACACGGAATTTTCCATTGAGGTCGCCGCAAGAGCCTCGAAATAAGCCTCATTGGCAGCACTCTGCCCTTCAGCGAGAAGCTCGTCAACCCTGCTGATATCGACACCGTCCGTATCTATGACAAACCTCCTGCTGTTGGAAAGTCCGCACAGGTTAAGCCTCTTCCCTGTCCTGGCCGCGATCTTGTCCCTGTTCCCGGCGATGATTCCGACCAGAGCCTTGCCGACCACTCCGTAGCCTGCAATGAAAAGATTTATATCCTTGAGGGATGTCTTGTCAAAAAACTCATTGTGTATATGCCTTATAGCGGCATTGACTTCTTCAGAACGCACAATCACGGAAATGTTCCTTTCGGAAGAACCCTGGGCAGTAGCCCTGACAGAAACGCTGTGACGTCCGAGAGCGGCAAGCATTCTTCCTGTAGTGCCGTATTGGCTAAGAATGTCATCACCGACAAGACATACTATAGAAAAACCCTTTTCAACCTTGAGAGGATTGAGCTTTCCGAGTGAAATCTCGTATGCAAAACAGCTGTCGGCCGCCTTTTTGGCTTTGTCCGCATCCTTCTCCGAGACGGCGATGCACATCGTATGCACCGAGGATGCCTGGGTTATAAGTATTATATTGATGTCATTCTGGCTCAAGGTTTCAAACAACCTGCTTGAAAAGCCCGGAATGCCGACCATCCCGCTGCCTTCAAGGGAAAGAAGAGCTATATTGTCAGAATTGGAGATGCCGATAAGCTTGTCCTTGCTGCGGGGAGGATTCTTTTCGATAAGCGTACCTGCAGCCTCAGGATCAAATGTATTTTTGACATAAATCGGAATCCCCTCCGCAACAACCGGCTGGATGGTCGGAGGATATATTACTTTCGCCCCGAAATGGGACAGTTCCAGCGCGGCGCGGTAGGATATGTTCCTTATGCTGCGTGCAGACGGGACGATTTTCGGGTTGGAAGTCATCATTCCCGGAACATCGGTCCATATCTCGAGTACCCTTGCCTTGCATCCTACCGCAAAAAGCGATGCGGAATAGTCGGAACCTCCCCTGCCGAGGGTCGTCGTCCTGCCGTGGGCATCAGAGGAGATGAACCCTGGAAGCACAAACAGAGAGGCGATGGGATTGGATTCAATCATCTGTTCCACATTGGAGTATGTCTGCTCCATATCCACCACATTCTTTCCGCCTACTGACGAGGTCTTGACGACCTCACGGGAATCGATCCATTTGGTAGCTATTCCCACCGAAGCCAATCTTGTGGCTATTATACGTGTGGACAGCAATTCCCCGAAAGCCTGTATAGCATCGAGGCTTGCCGCACTAAGCTCGCCGAGAAGACATACTCCCTGCGCAATACCGCGAAGCGAAGAAAATTCCGCATCGCATATCTCCAGGGATTCTTCATGTTTTTCAAGCGGAAGCAATTCCTTTATGATAGCGTGATGTCTGCTCTGAAGCTCATCTATCAAAGTCTTGTATTCCTCATTGCGTCCTGCGGCCAGATGGCCGATTCGGATAAGAGTATCAGTGCATCCGCTTATGGCCGAACACACGAGGATTGTCCTGTCGCGGTCTGCAGCCTTGCAGACGATGTCGACAACTTTTGACATATTAGCCGCATCAGCGACCGATGTCCCTCCAAATTTAAGTACCTGCATATATTGTTGTTCGTTTTATGTTATATCAATGATTGCCGCTCTTCAATTCAGCCCTGTCCGGAGCCGCCGTCTCAAGTCCATCTGCCAACGGAGAGATTATCAGTGACAGCTGGTCGTTCTCCAGGAGGAATCCGTCGTGTCCGAAACGCGATGTAATGCCGTAGAAACGCGCTCCTGGTATATGTTCAGCAAGATACCTCTGCTCCTGAATCGGGAAAAGAGCGTCACTGTCTATACCGACTACCGTACAGTCAGCCTTGATGGCCGCAAGGGCATTGTCCACTCCACCGCGTCCGCGTCCGACATTATGGCTGTCCACAGAACGGCTGAGATAATAATAGGAATAGGCGTCAAAGCGGTCTGAAAGCTTCTTGCCCTGATAACGCTGATAGGAAGCCGATTTCTCGGCGAACAAAGTGTCATCCGACTTTTCATCCTGGGTACAGTTGTACCCCTCATAGCTTCTGTACGAGATCAGAGCGATTGACCGGGCCGAGCGGAGTCCGGCTTCACCTCCTTTAAGCGACCCGCATTCCCGGAATGTGCTGTCCGCCTCCAGTGCGAGCCTCTGCGATTCATTGTATGCCGTAAGCCACGGGGTCACGCGGGCATTGCAGGCGATGAATACAGCCTTGCGGATTACAGACGGCTCCATAATGCACCATTCCACAGACTGGAATCCTCCTATCGAGCCTCCTACCATAAGATCAATCGCGGCGATACCGAGATGCTCCCGGACAAGAATATTTGCGCGTACGATATCCCTTACCGTAATCTCCGGAAAATCAAAATAGTACGGCCTGCCGGAAGAGCGTCTGACCTGTGACGGGCCGGAAGACCCGTATGCGGATCCGAGCATATTCGCACATACTATAAAATATTTTTCCGTGTCGAAAAGTTTCCCTGGGCCGACAAGTTCCGGCCACCAGTCCGAAGGGTCAGAGTTGGCTGTCAATGCGTGACATATCCAGATTACCTTCTGTCCTGAAAATTTATGATGGGAGGTATGGTAGACTACTTTCAGGTCATCAATGCTGCCTCCAGCCTCGAATTCAAATATACCTTTGTGATTATATTCCTGTATTATCATATCAAAATGCGTATGTGCCTCCCTGTCATCAAGAGGCATTTCTGTTTATTCCGATTCTGTTGTCTGGTTGGTTGCGCCTTTGTCACATCCCGCGACCGGATAAGGCATAGAAAAAACAATGCATCTTAGCGATGCATTCGCATTGACATCATTGATATGAAAGATGTTTTTCCCATAGAACAGGGCAAAGTTACAAATAATCTCCAAACCTGCAAGTGTCATATCGTCTTGATACCTGCAGGTTCAGGATACGGCCTCTGCTATCTGTATTTTTCAGGAAGTACAGGCATTGCTCCGTTCTGTGTGCAGACGAAGGCTGATACCTCCACAGCAAACCGATGCGCCTCACGCACTGATCTGCCTTTAAGTACAGACGCAACGAATGTGGCTGTAAATGAATCTCCCGCGCTCTCATACTTATAGCCAAGCAATCCGCTGACAGTGACGAACTCTTCGTCATTTATCTTCAAAATGTCGCAGATACCCATAGACTCGAGAAGCACTTCCTTTGAATAGAAATTCTGGCGCAGATTGATGTCGCATACCTTATAGCTGTCCTGGGGCATTGCCGCCACAAATCTCCTGACAGTATCACGTGAGACACTGTTTCTCTGGGCGAGGGCCCCGAAACACAATGCTCCGGTCCGCCCGGCAAGCATTTCAAGTTCAGGAGTAAAGGGATATTGTCCCAGGCGACATTCTCTTTGATATCATACTGATGGATTCCGTCGGCATCAAGCCCGACCTGTACGGTGCCGGTCGGGGAATTGACCTTTGCGATAAAACCTTTCAGATTCTTTTCCGCAAAATTCTCCAAGATCTCATCACCGAGAACATCGTTGCCTACCGCGCTGACCACATAGCTTTCAAAGCCGAACTGGGACATGTGATAGGCAAAATTTGCCGGTGCGCCGCCGATTTTCTTTCCTTCCGGAAGCACATCCCAAAGGACTTCGCCAATACCTGCTACAATACCTTTTTCCATAATGACAATACAATTACATAATCTTGGCAAATATAGCAAAAGCGAGAGCAGACGTTTATGTGAGCTTTAGCTCAAATATACGAAAAAGCTGAGCGCAGAGTCAAGTTTACTTGGACTATGCTGAGGCAAAAATACGTATATGTCCTAAAAATTGTTTTTTCCCTAATGAACAGAAAAAACACGAGGCCGAAAAATCAGCCTCGTAAATCTACCTATTTAAAGATCAGCAACCTGCTGTCAAGAGGATTGATTTCCTTTTCCCCGGGCACATCCTCAGGTGTACCGAACGGCATCTGTGCGACAAGACGCCACCGTGGATTTATGCTGAACGTTTTTGCGAGTTCTTCGTCAATCAGAGGATTATAATGCTGAAGCGAGGCCCCGAATCCCATATCTTCCAGGGCAGTCCATATTACGAACTGATGCATCGCCGAGGTATGTTCGGAATATGCCTTGAAACTTTCGGCATATACCGGAAATTTTTTCTGCATATCTTCCACGACATCCGTATCCTCATAGAAAAGAACCGTACCATATCCTGAAGCGAAACTTCCCTCCACTTTGGCTTCGGTCCTTCCAAAAGATTTTTCAGGAGTCACTTTCTTCAAAGCAGCAAGTGTTATCTCCCACATCTTCTTATGGTGCTTTCCAAGCAAAAGGACAATTCTTGCTGATTGCGAATTGAATGCTGAAGGAACATTCTTTACAGCCTCCTCCAGCATTTCAATGATCTGCTGATCCGGCACCGGTGAAACAGGTGACAACTTATAGTAACTTCTGCGGTGTCTGACCGCATCCATAAATTTATTGTTTTTCATAATGATATTTTTCCCGGCACCTATGCAACAACACTGCCAAAACCTGAGAACCCGTCACACCTGATACAAAAGACATCATATAAGATCAGCCGGAGAATTCCGGTACAAATCACGAGCAAGGTCTCAATCTTCAAGATACTGATTATCAACAACATAATGAAAGCAAGCCTGCTTTGCCCCCATCAGAATGTATGGGCAAAGCAGGTTCCATTTACTTATCTCACTATGGTTCAGCGCATTATAAAATTTACTCCTGCTCGTGTTTTGTGTCTCGTCCTAAAAAAGGTTTACCACAATACAGGAATATCACGAAATGCACCACCTCTCTATACCAATCATCAAACAATTACTACTGAAGGTAGCGTCAGAGCATTCCACCTTCAGTAGATTTATACTGATTATCAACTATTTGCAGCTGAAGGTGGACACTGATTTTTTACACCTTCAGTTGCCAAGCTCGAGCAGATTGCGTATATGATGGATTTGTCACTGAAGGTGGTAAATCAGAAGCACCACCTCAAGTGAATTTCTATTGATTATCAAACAATTACAACTGACAGTGGAAGATCCGGGACACCACCTTCAGTATATTTTCATTGATTATCAGCACATTGCTACTGAAGGTGGCAGATATGGGAGAAGCATTCAATCCAATTCTGCCGACCGGTAGCGACTATACAAAACAACTAGAATTTTACTCCGCTCCCTGCTTACAGTTGCTACCTTCAGTCAAGATAAACTGATTACCAATTATTTGCAAGTTAAGGTGGCGGCAGAGCTAATTGGACAGGTGGGTTCTCACAACTAACTGAAACACAATAAATTGCAAAACAGTATACTCCATATAAGGAATACTGTTTTATATAACATTGACACATAATATGTTACAAATACCCACCTGCAAACACAAGGATGGTTATCCACAACTAACTGCCCAACAAACTGCAAAACAGTACAGTCCACAGCAAAACAGTACAGCCCTGTCATAACATTCCGTTTTTTAACACATTGACGTACAGTTTTTATATAGACCATCTTTTGGATTGTACATATTTTCATTCTATAGTCACTCTGGTCAGGCAACCAAAGGCCCTCATTCCATATTCAGTTGATTATCAGGCATATATAAAACAGTATGACATTTAAACGGCATACTGTTTCATAAACACATATCAATCAATGACTTGCAAAGGGAGGGTCTACCAGTGCCGGTGCGTAGGACCTTATCAGCGAGACAAGGTGGTATAATTGATACTTTTGTCTGTTTTAACGCCATCATAAGGTACATTTCTGATCACCATTAAAAGTATGTGTCTATATTAACTGTATTTTTGCCGAAGCGTAGCCATCAGACGGGAAAATGTCTGATGGCCACGTTGTTTTTTATCTTGTGATTGATTATAAGGTAGTTGCCTTTGACTGGTGTGCCCATCGGCCCTTTTTCTGTCCGATGGGCACGGAGTACTACGGGGTGACAACTCTCAGAAAGGTGTCTTTACTTGTTAGCCATCCCTGTTTTATGCCCACAAAGTATTTGACACTGAATTTCGACACAGGGGTTTTGCTGGTGATCCCTGGTGCGTACCGTCTTATCGGTGAAACAAGGGTTGTGGCATAGGAGAAAAAGAACAAGGAGAAAAAACAAAAAGAGGACGACCGAAACAGTCATCCTCTTTTATGTGGTCCCAACAGGGCTTGAACCTGTGACCCCCTGATTATGAGTCAGGTGCTACTAACCAACTGAGCTATAGGACCTTTTTATTTGTCAGAGTCATCCGGAAACCGGATAACTCTGCAAATATAGTAATTTTTTGGAATCTATACAAAGATTCCGTCAAAATCATATCTTGATTTCCACATCAACTCCGCTTGGAAGCTCAAGCTTCATCAGAGCGTCAACAGTCTTCTGAGTTGACTCATAGATGTCAAGAAGACGGCTGTATGAGTTGAGTTCAAACTGCTCGCGAGATTTCTTGTTAACGAAAGTCGAGCGGTTTACAGTAAATATCTTGTTGTCGGTAGGAAGCGGAATAGGACCATTCACGCGAGCACCGGTCGAAGATACTGTATCAACGATCTTCTTTGCTGACTTGTCAACCAGCATGTGATCGAATGATTTAAGTTTTATTCTTATTTTTTGACTCATATCAATTTTTGTAATTTCAGATTAAACCTACGATACTACTCGTCATCATCAACTGGCTTGTAACCACTCTTCTCGATAACCTCTTTTGCAAGGTTTGCCGGAACTTCAGCATAATGGTCAAATGACATTGTGCTGGTTGCACGTCCTGAAGATATTGTTCTCAGGATAGTCACATAACCGAACTGCTCTGCGAGCGGAACGAATGCTTTGACAATACGTGCACCGGTAGTGGAATCCATAGCATTGATCTGTCCTCTACGACGGTTAAGGTCGCCGACGATATCACCCATATAATCCTCCGGTGTAACAACCTCAAGGCTCATAATAGGCTCAAGGAGAACAGGTTTTGCCTTAGGGCAAGCGTGACGGAATGCCTGACGTGCGCAAATCTCAAATGAAAGCTGATCTGAGTCGACAGGGTGGAATGAACCGTCCTTAAGCGTTACCTTAAGAGAAGGCACCTCGTATCCTGCAAGAACACCATTTGACATTGCTGACTTGAATCCTTTCTCAACAGAGGGGATAAACTCCTTAGGCACGTTACCACCTTTGACCTCGTCAACAAACTGAAGACCTACGTGTCCTTCGTCTGCAGGTCCGATCTCTACGATGATATCCGCGAACTTACCGCGACCACCGGTCTGTTTCTTGAACACCTCACGGTGCTGTACAGTCTGTGTGATGGCCTCTTTGTAGTTAACCTGAGGCGCGCCCTGGTTGATGTCCACATTGAACTCACGACGGAGACGGTCAACGATGATATCAAGGTGAAGCTCACCCATACCGCTGATGACTGTCTGTCCTGTCTCGTGGTCTGTTTTCACTGTAAATGTAGGGTCCTCCTCTGCAAGTTTCGCAAGTGCGATACCGAGCTTGTCAAGGTCCTTCTGAGTCTTAGGCTCAACTGCAAGTCCGATAACCGGATCAGGGAACTCCATTGACTCAAGGGTCACAGGAGCATTCTCTACACAGATGGTATCACCTGTACGGAGATCCTTGAAACCTACTGCTGCACAGATGTCACCAGCCTCAACGAACTCGATAGGGTTCTGCTTGTTGGAGTGCATCTGATAAAGCCTTGCAACACGCTCTTTCTTGTCTGAACGTGTATTGAGCACGTAAGAACCTGCATCAAGACGTCCTGAATAAGCCCTGAGGAATGCAAGACGGCCTACGAACGGGTCAGTAGCAATCTTGAACACGAGTGCGCAGAATGGCTCTGAAGCACTTGGCTTGCGCTCAACCTCATCTCCTGTCCTCGGGTCGGTAGCTTTGACAGCACCGATGTCAAGCGGAGAAGGAAGATAACGCATAACAGCGTCAAGAAGGAACTGGACACCTTTATTCTTGAATGAAGAACCGCAGCATGCAGGCACGATAGACATATCGATAGTTGCCTTTCTGAGAGCGGCGATAAGCTCATCCTCTGAAATTGAATCAGGATCGTCGAAGAACTTCTCCATAAGAGTCTCGTCATACTCTGCGGCAGCCTCGACAAGTTTCTCCCTCCACATTGCGACCTCGTCAGCCATTTCAGCCGGAACGTCAGCAATCTGGTAGTTTACTATGTTGTCAGTGCCGTCATAGATTATAGCCTTGTTGGCTATAAGGTCAACGATACCCTGGAACTTGTCCTCTGCTCCGATAGGAAGGCAGATAGGAACAGCCCTTGCGCCGAGCTTCTCTTTGATTTCCTCAACAACTGCGAGGAAGTCCGCGCCCACGCGGTCCATCTTATTGATATAAGCGATTTTCGGAACTCCGTATTTGTCAGCCTGACGCCAAACGGTCTCAGACTGAGGCTGTACGCGACCTACCGCACAGAAAGTAGCGACGGTACCGTCGAGGACACGAAGTGAACGCTCCACCTCAACGGTGAAGTCAACGTGACCCGGAGTGTCGATAAGGTTGATCTGATATGTATCCCCTTTGTATTTCCAGAAAGCAGTGGTAGCAGCAGAAGTGATTGTGATACCGCGCTCCTGCTCCTGCACCATCCAGTCCATAGTGGCAGCACCTTCGTGAACCTCACCGATCTTGTGAGTCTTTCCTGTATAGAAAAGAATACGCTCTGAAGTTGTTGTCTTACCGGCATCGATGTGAGCCATAATACCGATATTCCTGGTGAATTTAAGATCTCTTGCCATTGTTCGTTACTCTTTTGGGGATTAGAAACGGAAGTGTGCAAAAGCTTTGTTAGCTTCCGCCATTCTGTGCATATCTTCTTTTCTCTTGTATGCTGCACCTTCGCAGTTATATGCGGCGATGATTTCAGCACAGAGTTTTTCTGCCATAGAGTGGCCGGAACGTTTGCGGGCGAATATGATCATATTCTTCATAGAAAGTGAAATTTTCCTTTCCGGACGCACCTCTGTAGGCACCTGGAAGTTAGCTCCACCGATCCTGCGGCTCTTCACCTCAACCTGAGGTGTCACATTCTCAAGAGCTTTCCTCCAAATATCGAGAGGAGCCTTGTCAGAATCTTTCATCTTCTCGCCTACCATGTCAATGGCATCGTAAAAAATAGAATACGCGATACT
>VSOK01000038.1 GCA_009774765.1 Bacteroidales bacterium | reverse complement strand
CCCGCGATTCATGAGCGTCTCGTGGGCTCGGAGTTGTGTATACGAGACAGGTACAAGATAATCCAGTATGTTAAGGGAATTGAAAAGGAAATGGGGATTGACCTGCTGCTTGAGCTTCATATACTGGAACTGCGCAAGATGCGCCTTGTTCCTTGCCTCATCACGCATCTTCACCGCAACAGCCGCATAGTCAAGCATATAGACAATGGCATACAGAGTCACCTCCAGCACGAAATCAATCAGAAAAATCGACAGGAAATCCTGGAAACTGAAAGACGGATTGATATGGAAAGGAAGATTATACCCTGCAAAAGCCGTTACCGCAGCCGACGACAGCAGTATGAAGCAGATGAACATCAGCGTTTTGAGCGCGGGAGAGAACCTGTCCCGCCATCTTCTTGCATATCTTATGTAGATAATGTTGACACACAGCGTTATCAGAAGTGCGGGGGCATTGGACATAAGCAGGGAAAAGCTCCTGTAAAAGTCATCCGATGAAGCATATACAGACGAGAACAGCTCCACGTATCCGAAGCGGAAAAGGAAAAGGACCAAAAAAGCGAAAAGGAACCATTTTGGCTTGGGAGACCAGGATTCAGAAGATGATGTCCACCGGAAAACCTTTGTGAACCATACGAATACCCAGCCTATAATCTCTGTCACTATACCCGTGGAGACAGAATGCACCGCTATTGGAGAATCCAGCACAAATGAAAAAAGATAAGCTCCACCGATTCCGAGAAGATAGCCCAGCACATTCACAAGAATGATGCAGACAGCCGTAAACTCGACACTGAGACTCCGCTTCATACAAAGCAGGACAACCATCATCATAGTCATCATGGTCAGGATCAGCGAATCATCCAGACCTGCCGCACGGAATACAAGACATATCGCCACGTGTATGACGGCAAACAGATGAATGATTTTAGGCGTGTCCAAGGCTTTCATAGTCTCAAAGTTATAAGATTTTCGGCTTTATTGCAACATCCGGTTCCATTCGTCATCAAAAAACGTCCGTTCATCCGTTTTATCCTACCGTTCGGCAGAACGCCACAGCAGTTACAGATTATTTTAATTAGTTTTGTGATACCAATAATTAATAACTGCTAACGACCGGAAATGAAAAAACCGAAACTTTCTTTCTGGCAGATATGGAACCTGAGCTTTGGATTCCTCGGTGTACAGATCGGATATTCTCTCCAGAATTCCAATACATCGAGCATATTCCAGTCACTCGGGGCCGATGTCAGCCATCTCAGCTATTTCTGGCTTGCCGCTCCTGTAGCAGGAATGGTAATCCAGCCGATTGTCGGCCTGTTCTCGGACGGGACCTGGACAAGGTTCGGAAGGCGTATCCCTTATATCCTGGGAGGAGCGATCATCTCCACCCTTGCTCTGCTTCTTATGCCTAACTGCCCGGCGATACTCGCTTTCGCCCCTTTGGCAATGGGAGCATTCATCCTTCTTTTCATGGACTTGTCGTTCAATGTCACGATGCAGCCTTTCAGGGCACTAGTATCAGATATGCTGGACGACTCACAGAAAACGCAAGGATATGTAGTACAGACTTTTCTCATCAACCTCGGTGCCGTCATAGGAGCATTGCTGCCTCTGCTGATGACCTGGCTCGGAGTCTCCGATGAAGCGGCTCCAGGGCAGGTGTCCAAGCATATAGCATACTCCTACTACATCGGAGGAGCAATCCTGCTTCTGACTGTACTTGTGACCTCATTCAAAGTCAAAGAGTACCCTCCGAAAGAATTTGCGGAATACAACGGAATCGGAGAGGACACAGATGAAGAACCGCGTCAGAACTTTGTGACACTGCTGAAAAACACTCCGAAAGTGATGCTCCAGCTCGGTGTCACCCAATTTTTTTCATGGGCGGCCCTCTTCCTGATGTGGACCTATCTCAAACCTGCAATAACAGGAGTAGTGACAGACCCTTCCGGTGCCGTCCTGAGCGAAGGCGCCACCCAGACCTGGGTGGGAGTCCTTAACGCGATCTACCCTGTCCCGGCCTGCATCATATCAATCTTTATGGCAAAGATAGCAGGACGCTACGGCAACAAGCCGGTATATGCCACATGCCTGGCACTGGGAGCCGCAGGATTCATAGGCCTTACGCTTATGCACAACCAATACGCGCTTATGATACCTATGATAGGAATCGGCATCGCCTGGGCAGGCATACTTGCAATGCCATACTCAATCCTCTCAAGAGCGTTGGATGCACGCCGGACAGGAGTCTATATGGGAATATTCAATTTCACCATCACCATTCCGCAGATCGTCATAGGACTTGCAGGAGGAGTTATCATAAAATATTGTTTCGGCTCCGACCCGAGGATGATGCTTGTTCTTGCCGGAGTGTTCATAGCACTTGCCGCAATATCGGTATTTTTCATAAAGGAGAGCCGGGCAGAATAACCGGCAGAAACAGAAATTCGTTTTAACCAAATACTAATAACAATGAACAGAATAATGACCATTCTATCGGGTATATTGCTGTTTAGCTTTATTGCCCCCCCCCGTGTCCGCACAAAGCGGATATGAGGTCAAAGGAGTCGTTTTAGACCAGGTGGGTCCTATAGTCGGCGCGACCGTCGTCGAGCAGGGCACCTCCAACGGAACTTCCACTGGTCTTGACGGAGAATATAAATTTAGCGTGTCAGGTGCGGAAGCCATCGTGGAAATCAGCTGCATCGGATACAAGACACAGACTTTCAAGGCGTCCCAGGTTCCGCAAAGACTGACCTTGGACGAAGATGCACTGTTTCTTGACGATGTCGTGGTAATCGGATACGGTACCGTGAAAAAGGAGGACATGACAGGCTCAATCGTCGCTATCAAGAGCGATGAACTCAGCCGCGGAGCAGTAGTCTCAACCCAGGACATGCTCAAGGGAAAGGTTCCGGGACTCCATATAATCCCAGGAGACGGAGGTCCGGGCTCAGGCTCTACAATACGTATCCGCGGTGCCGCTTCCCTCAATGCCTCCAACAATCCTCTCATCGTGATTGACGGTGTTCCTATCGCAGACAACGGAGGTCAGGGAATGTCCAACCCTCTTGATATGCTCAACCCTAACGACATCGATTCTTTCACCGTGCTCAAGGACGCATCTTCTGCGGCAATCTACGGCTCGCGCGCATCCAATGGTGTCATAATAATCACTACAAAGAGAGGACTTACCAGCAGACCTACCGTTTCCTACAACGGAAGTGTCAGCGTACAGCAGAACTCCAGGAAAGTCCAGACAATGAGCCCAGGGGAGTTCCGTGAGTATGTGGCCGATACATTCCTTCCTGGAACCACCCAGGGCGACTATGTCGCAGGACTTATGGGCGATGTGGATACTGACTGGCAGGACCTTATCTTCCGCACGGCCATCTCGCATGACCACAATGTCAGCGTTTCAGGCAACGTGAAAGAGCGCATGCCTTACCGTGCTTCAATCGGATATACCGGACAGCAGGGTACACTGAAGACTTCATCATACGACAGGGGAACAATCGACTTGAATCTCTCCCCGAACTTCCTGGACAAGCACTTGAGCATAGACTTGAACGCGAAAGGAGTATATGCACACTCCAACTATGCCGACGGAGGTACTGTCGGAAACGCGGCTTTCTTCAATCCGACCCAGGACCCTTACTGGAGAAATGAAGACGGAACTATTGACTACTCCACCACAAACGGATACTGGAACTACGGTTCAGGACGTGGCGAGGAGTTTACCCCGAATACGCTTCTCGGTGTGGGACCTCTGTCGCAGCTATATGACAATGTCAGCAATGCGGACACATACCGTCTCGTGGGACGTATGGCGGTTGACTACAAAGTTCATGGCCTGGAAGCCCTCCGCTTCAATGTGAGCGCTGGCATAGACATGTCCGAATCCAACAGCTACAGCGGTGTCAGGCCAAATTCATTCCAGGCTTGGTCTGACACTGAAAACAGGGGTATCGGCCAGCATACGGAAGGCTACAATCTTCGCCACAACACTGTGTTCGAAGCATATGCGAATTACAACGAGAAATGGGGAATCCATCATCTTGACGTGATGGCCGGATACTCATGGCAGCATTTCTACAATGCCGACCATAGTGTCACATATTTTAACGTTACCAATGAGCAGAAAGGCGAAGATTCAAGGTATCCTTGGAACAAATGGGAAAACTACCTTATTTCATTCTACGGACGTATCAACTATTCAATTGATTCCCGTTATCTTTTCACATTCACTCTGCGTGATGACGGTTCGTCACGTTTCGCCAAATCAAACCGCTGGGGCCTGTTCCCTTCCGGAGCATTCGCATGGAACATCGCTGAAGAAGGCTTCCTGAAAGGTTCAAAGGCGGTATCTGCCCTAAAACTGCGTCTCAGTGCAGGTCAGACCGGCCAGCAGGAAATCCCAAGCTGCTACGGATATCTTCCTATATACAATCTGTCAACAGATGTATATCACCAGTACAATATGGGTAATGCAGGATATTCATTCTACTATACTCCGACCAAATATGACCCTTCCATCAGATGGGAGACCACTACAACTTATAATGTCGGAGTGGACTTCGGCTTCCTCAAAGACAGGATTACCGGTAGCGTGGACGCATACATCCGCCAGACAACAGACCTGCTGAACGAGGTGCTTACCCCTATGGGAGCAAACTTCGGCAACAGCATACTTACCAACATCGGTTCTATGGAAAACAAGGGTATAGAGTTCTCCATCAATGCAATACCTGTACAGACAAAAGACTGGAACCTCTCAATAGGTTTCAACGGTACTTTCCAGGACACCAAGTTCACAAAGCTGAACAATACCGACAATGAAAACTACTATATTGAAGTGGGAGACATCAACAGGGGTACGGGTTCCAAGCTTTCCCGTCATCAGGTAGGATACGCGCCTTTCAGCTATTATACTTTCCAGCAGGTTTATGATGCTGACGGCAAGCCTATACAGAACGCTCTCGTGGATAGGAACGGAGACGGAAAGATAACCGATGCCGACAGGTACATGACAGGCAAAAGCCCGATACCGGATTTCTATTACGGTCTCAACCTGAGGCTGTCATACAAGGACTGGGATTTCAGCCTCAACGGCCATGGAAACGCAGGTTACTGGATATTCAACGACTTTGCTTCAGCCAACTCGACATCCAACCTTGATGTCAACGCCGGAAACTTGCCGAACTTTGCAAAAACCGTAAAGAAGACAGGATTCACAAAAGCAAACAGCGGAGAACAGTGGTATTCCGACATGTTCCTTGAGAATGCGTCATTCTTCCGTCTTGACGACGTGAATCTCGGATACACATTCCGCAAGCTCGGCAATTTCAATTGCAACATGCGTCTTGCATTCTGCGTACAGAACGTATTTGTACTGACCAAGTACAGCGGCATGGACCCTGAATGCACCAGTTCAACCGGTATCGATGGCACAATATGGCCACGTCCGCGTACATATTCATTCCGTCTGAATTTCAGCTTCTAATCAGGATTCATTATGAAAAGAACACTAAAAACAATATTGACGATAATAGTTTCGGCGACATCATTGTCATCCTGCATCAATGACCTTGACGTCCTTCCTCTCAACCCGTCCGACACTACACCTGAAACGGCATATGGTGCCGATGAGGCAGGATATGTGCAGGGACTTGCAAAATTGTACTATAATTTCGTAAACACAAGCGACTTGGTCGTAAGTGACGGCGGAGCATCAGAGCTGGTGAGGGCATTCTGGTCTGTTCAGGAATGCACGACCGATTTCGCAAAATGCGCATGGGAAAATGATGCATGGGTCCGCGCACTTAACACAAACACTTGGACTGAGCAGCAGAATGATGCCACATATGCGGTGTATGCCAGGACTATCCTCGGTATCTCGTTTGTCAACGAATATCTGCGCCAGACAACTCCGGACAAGCTTTCGGACCGTGGTGTAAGCAATGAACTCGCCCAAAAAATCGAGAGTTTCCGTGCAGAGGCACGCTTTCTGCGCGCCTACTTCTACTGGATGGCGATGGATGTGTTCGGAGCAGTTCCGTTCACAACAGAAGATTCTCCTATCGGAGGAGGTTTCCTTCCGGAACAGGCCCCGCGCAAGGATGTGTTCAATTTCTGCGTAAGCGAGCTTAACGGCATCATCAACTCTCTCCCTGAAGTTCGTTCAAACTATCCGCGCGCAGACAAAGGCTCAGCATACGGACTTCTTGCACGTCTTTATCTGAATGCTGAAGTTTACGCCGGCTCGCCTATGTGGAGCGAAGCAAAAGCCGCTTGCGAGGAGATATACAAGCTCGGATATTCAATCTGCCCAAAATATCCTGACCTGTTCAGGGGAGACAACGGAGAGAACATCAATGCACGCAATGAGTTCCTGTTCTCCGTTGACTATAATGCAGAAAAGACCCAGTCATACGGAGGAACTTCATACCTTACACTTGCTGCTGTGGCTGCGGATGACCTGACATCAGGTGACCTGTTCAACAATCTCAACGGAGTCAATAACGGATGGGCCGGTATCCGTGTGCCATTCGAATCACTTGAAACAATCTACAACATTTCTGGCCAGGACTACGAGACAGGAGAGTACACCGTCGATGACAAACGCGGGGAACTTTTCTATATCAAAGGCAGAAAAGAGACAATGAAAGATGCGCTCTATGTGTTCAAAAATGGCTGGACATGTCTTAAATTCAACAATACCCCTCACGACAAGACTGCGGAAGAGTGGGTAGAGACAGCCAAGACCAAGGCTTACAGCGATGTCGATTTCCCTCTTATCCGTCTTGGAGAGATACATCTCATCTATGCCGAGGCATGCTGGCGTCTGAATGACGCATCCAATGCCCTTGCGCTTGACAAGCTCAAAGAACTTGCCGCCAGAGCGGGGGTAGCTGCTCCTGCCACCATCAACGGTGATTTCATTCTCAAAGAGCGCGCGAGGGAGCTGATGTGGGAAGGACACCGCCGTACAGACCTCATCCGTTTCGGGAAATATGTCGGTCCTGAGTATCTGTGGGCATACAAGGGAGGCAGTTATGCCGGACAGGAATTCAATGGCTACATGTCAATTTTTGCCATTCCTTTGACAGAGCTTGCATCGAATACCAAACTGGTGCAGAACCCGGGATATCCTGTAAGCGGGACAAATCCAGACAAGCAATAATTTAAAACAATGAAAATGAAACTTACCAGATATATATTAGGAATAGCTGGAGCTGCCGTATTGCTGTCCGGCTGTGAAGAACTGGAAAAGGCTCAGGCCTACGCTCCGGATTCGGACATGATAATCGCTCCCGTTCTCTCAAAACTTCCGGCACAAATAGAAATGTCCGGAGAAAACCTCAACACGGAGCTGACATTCAATTGGGATGCGGCCGACTTCGGAGTTCCGACTCAGGTCAACTATTCCGTAGAGGCATCAGTGGGCGGACAGGACAAAGTCGTGTTGTTCTCAGGTATAGCTGAAACATCATATCTGACAACATACCAGACCTTGAACACCGCCTTGACAAGGGCGGCAGAAAAAGGCGGCCTCGGACTTGTTGCAGGAGTAGCCACGGACGTGCATTTCCACATAAGCGCGACCATCGGAAGCACATATCCGAAATACTACTCCAACGCGATACCGGTGAACGTGACATGCACGGATTCCGAGCCTGTCTATCCGGCAATCTATGCCATCGGAGACTATTGCAGCTGGAATCACGACAATGCACTGAGGCTGTTTGACTATGCCGAAACAGATGTGACATACACAGGTATGGTGGATTTCATGTGGAAAGGCAAGAACGGCTTCAAAATCACAGGTGCGAAAGACTGGAACAACGGAAACTGGGGTATAGACAACGGCGCACCGGCTCCTGAAGCAGAAGCCGCTACAATCCAGTTGATTGACGACGGCGGTTCCGGCAATGTAAGCGCATACGCCAAGCGTTTCTATCAGCTGTCGTTCGACAAGTCCACACTTGTGCTCACCAACATCCTTTCATTCGATTACATCGGAGTAATCGGCGACTTCAACAACTGGGGCGGAGACGTCCTCATGTATTACGACAACGGGAGCCAGCGTTTCTTTGCCGATGTGGAGATACCGGCTGACGGAGGATTGAAATTCCGCCTTGACCAGGGATGGGACAAAAGCTACGGTACATCACAGTCCGACACTGCGATGGAAGGCAAGCTTGACGGCAGCGGCAACATATCAGTCCCTGCAGGAAACTACCGTGTCTATGTCAACATGAACAATCCTGATGACATGACATTCAAGTTCAGTGCAGACGACTATCAGGCGACTGACCCGGGCGAGCAGCCTGAAAAACCTGTAGTGCCGACTGTGGATGTCTGGGGACTTGTCGGGACGATTACCGACTGGGCAGACGGAGCCGACATTGTCCTTGTAGAGGACGGGGAATGGCTTGTAGCTACAGATGTAGCGCTGACCACCACCGATGAATTCAAGTTCAGGACAAACGGCGTGTGGGGCAATGAAAAGACCGTCGCTGACGGAACGATCGTTGAAATCGGTCAGGAATATCCGGCTGTCAAAGGTTCCGGCAACATTAAAGTTGTCACCGACGGCACTTACGATATCTATCTGGCCTCTTCATTGGACAAGTTCTACATAATGTCGCAAGGGCAGAAGCCTGCCGGACTTTAATAAATTCCATAAAGAGTGAACGGCCGTAACAAGCCGTCCACTCTTGTTTTATAATCTGCTGACTCTGACAGGTCCGCAGATTGCCATTTACACAATCATCTATGAAGCGAACCCTTTATCTGTTATTATTGTTTTTCTTCGCATTGTCATGCAAGGAAATCGACAAGACACCGGAAAATGGTGCATTGAGCGTAAATCATGATATACTTTCATTCTACTCTGCCGGAGGCTATGAGATACTGAACATAAAGAACAGCACAGGCAATGTCTGGACTATAACCAAACCGGAGGACGCATCATGGTGTACCATTGACAGGATTTCCGGGAATGCGGCATCTGTCCCTGTAACGGTGACCGTAGCCAAGAACGATGAGAGCACAGAACGAAGCACCGTCCTTACCATAGCGGCCGACGGAAGCAAGCCGGTAACTGTGGATGTTATTCAGAAGGGGCTCTTGGACATACCGGAAGGATTCAGCCACACACCTGCCGAGATGGACGCGGACAAGTCAGCCACAATCTACTTCAAGGCTTCCAGTACATCTCCGCTATACGGACACACCGGAGATGTCTATGCACACATAGGTATAGTTGACGGTGACACTTGGAACTGCGTACCAGCCGACTGGGACGAGAATATAGACAAATGCAGGATGCAGGTCGCCGATGACAATGTATGGGCACTGGCTCTGGAGCCAAGCATTCGCGAATGGTTTGATTCCGGAGAAATTTCCGTCAGCAGCATCGGCATAATCGCAAGGAATGCGGACGGGACCAAAAAGGGAGTGAACAACGACACTTTCTTCGCGGTAACGGACAACAAATACACATTCGACACAGGCACAGTGGTAGAGGAGCCTGTGCCGGCCGGAATGGTCCACGGCATAAACTGCCAGGACAATTCCGTGACTTTAGTGCTATATGACAAGGACATTGACGGTAACCATCACGACTATGCATGGCTTATCGGAGAATTCAACGACTGGAAGCGCGGTGCCGGCTCGATAATGAAAAGGGACAACGCATCAGGATGTTGGTGGTACACTTTAGAGGACATTGACCCTGACAAGGAATATATGTTCCAGTATTATCTTGGGAATAAGGACGGAAGCGGCAAAAGGCTTAGCGACCCTTATTCAGAAATAATCTATTCCGGCGACGACAAGTGGATCTCATCGTCCACATATCCTGGCTTAAGGGAATATCCGGCCAGTACCAACGGCAATGTGTCAGCCTTCAAGATAAACCGCGACAACTACAACTGGAACATTACTGACTATAGGATAGAGGACAGGAACGACCTCATAATCTATGAACTGCTTTTCCGCGACTTCTCAACGACCGGAGACATCAACGGAGCCATGGAGAAACTTAGGGAAGGGTATTTCACGGAACTCGGCATCAATGCCATAGAGCTCATGCCTGTACAGGAATTCGACGGCAACGACAGCTGGGGCTACAACCCCAATTCATATTTCGCCATGGACAAGGCCTACGGCACCAGGGAGATGTACAAGGAATTCATTGACGAATGCCACAGACAAGGCATCGCGGTGCTTTTGGACGTGGTCTACAACCAGGCCACAGGAGCGCACACGATGGCAAAACTTTACTGGGACGCCTCATCCAGCAAGACTTCTGCCGTCAACCCGTGGTTCAATGTGGATGCGCCGCATCCGTACAATGTATTCCACGACTGGAACCATGAATCTTCTCTCACAAGGGAACATGTGAAGAGAAATCTCGAATACCTTCTGACCGAATACAAGGTGGACGGTTTCAGATTCGACCTCACAAAAGGATTCACGAACACCCCGAGCACGGAAGCGACCGCTTCGGGATACGACCAGTCACGCATTGACATACTCAAAGACTATAACGCGACCATAAAGGCCGTCAACCCTGACGCAGTCGTCATTCTTGAGCATTTCTGCGAAGACAAGGAGGAAAAGGCGTTGGCACAGGACGGTATGAAGGTATGGCGCAATCTCAACAATGCATATTGTCAGTCAGCAATGGGACACAGCGCGGACAGCGACTTCTCCGGTCTATGGACAGGAACCAACGGCATGCCTTTCGGCTCCTATGTCGGATTCATGGAAAGTCATGACGAGGAAAGGAACGCATTCAAATCAGGAGAATACGGAGCAGGCGGTGTCAAAGGCAATATCGCAGCCAGGATGAAGAGGGCTTCATTGAACGCCGCGTTCTTCCTCACCGTTCCTGGACCGAAGATGATATGGCAGTTCGGAGAATACGGATACGACATATCCATCGAAGAAGGAGGACGTACAGGCAAGAAACCTCTTCACTGGGAGTATCTTGAAGTCCCTGAAAGGAAAGCCCTGTACGACACATACTCCGACTTGCTCGGATTCCGCTCGGAAAACCCGGAATTCTTCGACGAGGAGGCAGCATTCTCCTGGAAGGTAGGAGCTTCGGCATGGGCGTCAGGACGAAGCATCACATGCACCTCGGGAGCAAAGTCATTCGTAGTGGTCGGAAATTTCGACACCAAGGCCAACGACATAACGGTAAGCATGCCGGCGGACGGAAACTGGAGGAACTATTTCAACGGTTCCGAAACATATACGGTAACAGGAGGCAGCATTACATTCACGGGGATGGAAGCAGCCGAGTATAAACTGTTGGTGAACTTTTAACATGACCGACATATCAGACGGTATCTCAAACACATAGAATATGAAAAGGATAATATCAGGCATAGCGGCTGTCATAGCTGCATTCTCCTGCACACCGAAGCAGGAGAGCGTCCACCCGGAGTGGACCTACGATGCGGTGGTGTATGAAATGAACATACGCCAGTACACACCTGAAGGCACTTTCGCGGCAGCACAGGCTGAACTGCCGCGCCTCAAGGAACTCGGAGTGGACATCATCTGGCTTATGCCCGTCTACCCTATCGGAGTAAAGGAGCGCAAAGGGACCCTCGGGTCATACTATGCAATTTCAGACTATTGCGCGGTCAATCCTGAATTCGGCAATATGACTGATTTCGAGAACTTTCTGAAAGCGGCCCACAAGGACGGATTCAAAGTCATCCTCGACTGGGTGGCCAACCACACTTCACCGGACGCGAAATGGATATACGAATGCCCTGCCGACTGGTACGAAAGGGACAGTCTAGGAAACACCGTCGTGGAATACGACTGGACTGACATAGCCGCCCTCAACTATGACAATAAGGACGTATGGAAGGCCCAGGACAAGGCTATGAGATTCTGGCTCGACAAAGGAGTGGACGGTTTCCGCTGCGATATGGCCTGCGAAGTGCCGGTAGAGTTCTGGAGGGAGACAATATCCGGACTCAGGGCAGACTATCCCGGAATCTATATGCTTGCGGAGGGAGAAGACCCGGGCCTGCACAAGGACGCATTCGACGCCTCATACGCATGGGTTCTGCATCATCTTCTGAACGACATAGCCCAGGGAAAGAAAGGCGCGAAGGAGCTTGCAGAATATGTCGCGGCAGATGCGGAAAAGAATCCTGCCGAGGCATTCCGACTCATGTTCACTTCCAACCACGACGAGAACTCGTGGGCAGGTACAGAGTTCGAGAGGATGGGAGATGCAGCCAAGGCGATGGCCGTGCTTACTTTCACTCTTCCCAACGGTCAGCCGCTGATTTATACCGGACAGGAAATGGGATGGAACAGAAGGTTCGAGTTCTTTGAGAAAGACCCTGTCCCGGCTTGGGAGAATAACGGATATACCGATTTCTACAAATGGCTCGTGAAGCTCCGCCACGACAATCCGGCCCTCGCTGCGGGAGAAAAGGGAGGGGCGTTCGAGATCATCTCCACGGAAAATGATATGTTCGTGTTCTCGCGCACATTGCCGGGCAACAAGGTTACGGTATCCGTTCACCTTGCCGCCCCGTGGGACTACAATATCGATGTCGAGTAAAAATCTTATATTTACATTCTGATCTATGCTGAAAAATATAATTATGACACTTGTAGCAGCAGGGGCTGTATCCTGCGCACAGCAACCGTCTTTTGACCCTACGTCAACAAAAGACGTCACTGACGAAATCTCACACGTAGAACCGCTTTCATGGTGGGTGGGTATGAAGACCCCTCTTCAGATAATGGTCAACGGTGAAGGAATCTCAGAATATGAAATCACGGTCAAAGGACCGGTATCAGACAACGGGGAATGTCCCAAATCCTCAGGAGTAAGCATAAAGAAGGTCCACAGAGCCGACAGTCCGAACTATCTTTTCGTAGACCTCGACATCAGACTTTCCGCCACTCCAGGAACATACTACCTCATATTCAGCAAAGACGGTGAAAGCTTCAAATATCCGTATAGGATAGACGAGCGTCGTGACGGCTCCGCGGACAGAGGAAGCTTTACCACTGCCGATATGATATATCTGATCATGCCTGACCGCTTCGCAAACGGAGACCCGTCAAACGATTCAGTTGAAAGTATGGCGGAAAAAGCAGACAGGTCCGCATTCTTCGGACGCCACGGAGGGGACATACGTGGAATCATAGACCATCTGGACTATATCTCAGACCTGGGGGCGACCGCAATATGGTGCACTCCCCTTCTGGAGGACAATGCACCCGACGGATCATACCACGGCTATGCCTGCTCCGACTACTATCACATAGACCCTCGCTTCGGATCCAACGAGCTTTACCGTGAATTTGTGGACAAGGCTCATGACAAAGACCTGAAGGTCATAATGGACATAGTGACAAACCATTGCGGAACGGAGCACTGGTGGATGGAAGATTTTCCTTTTGAAGACTGGATCCACCGGTTCCCTGAATATACCGGAACAAATGTCTGCTTCTCCACGAATATGGATCCGAACGCATCAGCCAAAGACCTCTACTATCAGGAAAGCGGATGGTTCGTACCTTCTATGCCTGATATGAACCTTGACAATCCGTATACCCTCCAATACTTCAAGCAGTGGGCAATATGGTGGATAGAATATGCAGGACTTGACGGCCTTCGCGTAGATACATATCCATACAACGAAAAGAATCCTATGAGTGAATGGTGCGCCGCAGTCAGGGCAGAATATCCTGACATCAATATAGTCGGCGAATGCTGGACTTCATCAATCCCTCAGCTGGCCTACTGGCAGGCGGACAACGGCAACAAGGACGGATTCAACTCCAACCTGCCATCCATTATGGATTTCCCTCTTCAGGAGGCGATATGCAGAGGCGTGCCGACGGACTCCGCTGGATGGGGCGAAGGTATGACACGCATATATGACTGCCTGTCACACGATTTCGTCTATCACGACCTGTCAAATATGATGATTTTCCCTGGCAACCACGACACCGACCGTATCGGAGACGTGCTGAGGGGCAATCCTGAAAGGCTGAAAATCGTCATGGCCCTTATGGCGACCATAAGAGGTATCCCTCAGATATTCGCCGGGGATGAAATGATGTTCCTCTCCAGAGACAGAGCGCAGGGGCACGGCGGTCTCCGCGTCGATTTCCCAGGAGGATGGGAAGGCGATCAGATAAACCTGTTTACGGCTGAAGGGCGTAAGGAGGCATCTGTCAACACCGACGGTAAAGAGATGAAGAAAGGACAGAGCGCGGAACTGTTTGACTATACAAGCCGTCTGTTCCAGTGGAGAAAGGACAAGAAAGTCATCCACGACGGCAAGACTCTTCATTTCCTGTCAAGAAACAACACATACGCATATTTCCGGTATGACGACACCGATGCAGTATTTGTATTTGTCAACAATTCACGCGGAAAGAAAAACATACCGTGGACATATTATGATGAAATGACATCAGGCCTGAAGGACGGGCGCAACGTTATGACAGGGGAATCTGTGGAAATTTCCGACAAGACCACAGTAGGCCCGAGACAGGTACTTATTGTAGAATTCAAAAGATAATAATAATGAAAAATATACTTTTTGCGGCAGCTTTCGCTCTGCTGGCCGGATGCACATCAGGCAGCAGGACGCCTATAGCGACAGAAACCTTGAAATCGCCTGACGGGAACCTTGAAATGCGCTTTGAATTGACAGAAGGCGGTGCTCCCCGATATTCCCTCGACTACAAAGGAAAGAGCACGATACTGCCGAGCGGTCTGGGATTCGAGTTCAGGGGTGAAAAGCCTCAGCTCGTATTCGGGGCTGAAATAGAAAAGGGGAAGGACGGCACACCTGTCCAGTTCCACGAAGGGTTCGTTATGGAAAATGCCGAGCGTGGCACATTCGACGAGACCTGGGAGCCTGTATGGGGAGAGGAATCTGAAATCCGCAACCATTACAACGAACTTGCCGTGACTCTTAGGCAGACAGCTTCAGACAGGGTGATGACAATAAGGTTCAGGCTATACAATGACGGGCTCGGCTTCAGATATGAATTCCCGGAGCAGAAAAACCTTCAATATTTCGTCATAACCAATGAGCTTACCCAGTTCGCGATGGCAGGTGACCACAAAGCTTTCTGGATCCCTGGAGACTATGACACCCAGGAGTATGACTATGTTGAGTCAAGGCTGTCAGAGATACGCGGACTTATGCAGCAGGCCATAACTCCAAATTCGTCACAGACTCCGTTCTCCGCCACCGGAGTGCAGACCTCACTTCAGATGAAGACGGATGACGGGCTGTATATCAATATCCACGAAGCGGCTCTCGAAGACTATTCATGTATGCACCTTGACCTGGACGACAGGAATATGGTGTTCACTTCTCATCTTACACCTGACGTAAACGGCTATATGGCATATATGCAGACTCCTTGTCACACGCCTTGGCGCACTGTGCAGGTGAGCGACGACGCCCGTGAAATCCTGTCGTCACGCCTTGTGCTGAACCTGAATGACCCGTGCGCATACGAGGACGTGTCCTGGATACGCCCGGTAAAATATGTCGGAGTATGGTGGGAGATGATCACGGGAAAGAGCAGCTGGGCATACGCGGACATAAATTCGGTGAAGCTCGGCGAGACAGACTACAGCAAACTTCAGCCCAACGGGATACATGGAGCGAACAACGAGAACGTGCGCCGTTACATCGACTTCGCCGCAGAGCATGGATTCGACCAGGTGCTGGTGGAAGGATGGAACGAGGGATGGGAAGACTGGTTCGGTTTCACCAAGGACTATGTTTTCGATTTCGTCACACCTTATCCGGACTTTGACATCAAGGCCCTGAATGACTACGCGCACTCAAAAGGCGTAAGACTGATGATGCACCACGAGACATCGTCTTCCGTACGCAACTACGAGCGTCATCTGGATGCGGCATACGACCTTATGAACAAATATGGATACAATTCCGTGAAAAGCGGATATGTCGGCGACATCATCCCACGCGGAGAGCACCATTACGGACAGTGGATGGTAAACCATTATCTGCATGCCCTGAAAAAAGCTGCCGACCACAAGATCATGGTCAATGCCCACGAGGCGGTGCGCCCTACAGGACTCTGCAGGACATATCCCAACCTCATCGGCAACGAGTCCGCACGAGGAACGGAATACCAGGCTTTCGGTGGCACGAAGCCTCACCATGTGACCATCCTGCCGTTCACACGTCTTAACGGCGGTCCTATGGACTATACTCCTGGAATATTCATGATGGATGTGGAGAAGCTCAACCCGAACAACAAGTCGCATGTCAACTCCACCCTGTGCAACCAGATGGCACTCTATATGACTCTATACTCGCCTCTGCAGATGGCGGCCGACCTTCCGGAGCACTACGAGGCCTATATGGACGCATTCCAGTTCATCAAGGACGTGGCCGTGGACTGGAGCGAAAGCCGCTACCTGCTTGCTGAGCCAGGTGACTATGTGGTGGTGGCACGAAAGGCAAAAGAGAGCGGCCTGTGGTTTGTCGGAGGCGTAACTGACGAGAACAGGCGCACCCTTGAATTCCCTCTTGATTTTCTTGAAAAAGACAGGACATATACGGCGAAGATTTATGCGGATGCAGCGGATACCGACTATCAGACAAATCCGCAGGCATACACCATCTATACAAAAGATGTAACTTCTGAGGATACGCTTTCAATAGACTGCGCACGAGGAGGAGGTTTCGCAATCTCATTCGAATAAAACACGAGCAGGATAGTATTTTATAAATATTTGTAAATAAGACACTTATACAAGACAAACCTGCTTTGCCCCCGTCATAATGGATGGGCAAAGCAGGTTTCATTTTCTTATACTACTGACTCTCAACAACTTGCAAAACACACATCTGCTCGTATTTTGTATGATTGTCAAAAGTCAAATCAATAAGCAGGAAAAACAGTCTATGCCTGTAACTATTGGCGGTCCTCCCCACCACGTGGGTCCCCTCCCTTTTCGGGAGCCAATGCCGCCAATAGTTACAGGCATAGACATTATATACGCTTCAATAGGTTCCGTTATATCGTATCATACAAAATGTCATCAGTTGTCTATCCTGCGGATAAAACAGAAGTCTGAACGTCCTTGGTTGCGCACCATATCCACAGCAAATTCCTCAAATCCGAAACTGAAATAATTGATGTCGAACCCATAGTGATACAAGGTATCCGACGGATTGGACCCGTTAGGGACCATTTTCCTTTCGCCATACAGATATACAGCACCAGTCTCATTCCACAGGCTGTAATAGTTAGGAAGTTTTTTGGCTGTTGCCTCATCCATCTCAGAAGTTCTTGAAGCATACTTCAACACGCCTTCCCCCTGTCGTGGATGCGTAGCTGCATCCCTATTGGTATTATCGATATATTTTCTTCGTCCATAACCGGTATTACCGATAGGGAAGAACAGATGCCTGCCTGTCAAGGTGTCACAAACGAAACACCCTCTTATGCCCTTTACATCCCCTGGATCCGTATAAGTGTTTGTGACTTTGTTGGAACTGAGGGTCTCTTCACACTCATCCCCGTAAAGAATACCATAATAGCGTATGTATTTATCTGTGGCAAGATCAGCCCAATCTGCAGCATTTGCCACACGGCACTTGCCGTTTTCCGTCATTCCGTCATCAGTAAATCCTTTCAAGGAATGTCCGATATCGTTCAGTATCCTTTGCTGGACATCTCCTTTGGAGTCATATACGTCAAATCTTTTCCAAAGGCAGGAAATGTCAAATCCATAGCCATCTTTCAGGTTATTCGAGGACAAAATCGCATTGTCTGAGTTTCCGAAGGCAAACATAGAGCCTTCCATCAGAGGGTTCTCAACATCGGTTCCGCTGTATTTCACATTGGTCAGATGCCACTTCCTGCCGTTAAGCTCAACCGGTGCCGTCCCCTGGCTTACCAGCACTATGTGCGTACAGGTATTGTTGTGGAATTTTATTTCAATCAGTCCGAAGCGGCTTTCGTCCTCACCGGAACACTTGGAGACAGGCTTGTAATCAAACTCTATCTTCGAGCCTGTGCCTCCCGTCACATCTTCTGTCCCCCAAGCCTGGCTTTCGGTATCTTTGATCCGCACCCAATCGGCGCCTTTCACAATTGAAGCCGTCCACGGTCCGTCAGACAGCAAAGGTTCAAACTCAGTAGCGACTGTAGGCGAGGAGTCAGAATTCTTCAATGTAATGCGAAAAGGTTTTTCCGAGTCCCATTTGCGCCAGATTCCCTTCGGGTTTACAAGACGCCGGGACTGGATTATCTCCACGTCAAAAGGCTTTACGACCACACTTTCATCAGCAAGCGTAGCTGTCAGCCTTACAGTAGCATAACGTCTGTGTCCTACGAAATAACTGTTGCCGGAGAAACTGCTGCCCATATTCATAGGTCTTGTATAAACCGGAACCTTTATCGTATACTTTTCATCAGTAGTCTCATCGAACACTGTATAGGTCTTTTTAGGAGCATATTGTTTGACCCTATCCGTCAACGTGTTGGTGTGCAGCAATTCCAAAGAAAGGAACCCGTTGGTCAGTTCCTTGTTGGTATAGTCATACTTATGCCCCTCGAATCCCCAATCATTACGTATGATTTCCGCGGTCACGGACTTGACCGACGTAATATTTTTGTCATAGTATATGGTGACAGGAATATCAACGCTCTGATTTGCCAGATACGATATATAAATAGGACTCGGAACCATAATCTCAGGCGGCGCAGGCTCATAGTCATACTCGATATGCCAGTCCGGATTGTTCGCATCTTTATTGAACACCAATGTCAGCTTATAGTGGGTATTGCGCTCAGCATTGAAATCATCGGTCATATTCTTTCCGAGCATACAGCGGTATGTGATATCTCCGTATGAAGGATTCTCATTGGATTTGTTGATATAGTACCCTTTGACCTCAAGATATGTTCCGTAAGGCACGTTGTCCTTGGTGGCAAGCGTATCATATTTATGCTTGTCAGGATGAATCCCCTGCATATTCTCATAGAAGAAAAGCGACGGGGCATCATTGTCGTGGCTGCCGTAGGTATTGGCTCCCCGTCCGCAGGAAAGAAACGGCCACATCAGATGGTCCTCACCCTTGCCGTAACTGATGGTATCCCCTTCGTGATACAGCTCGGATATGTCATCCGGCGTATTCTTGTCAACAAGTTTGCAGTCAACCGGAATATCCTTTATCTGAGCGGATTTGAGATATATGTAAATGTTCTCATTCAGTCTTTTCGCATCAAATGCCACAGTCACCTTGGATGCAGCACGGCGGATCCAGGAATACAGGCTGATATCTGATTCATCTATGGTCAGCAACGGTGCATCCCCTTTGGCGTATGCGGTCGTTTTGTCCTTGCTGAAATACCCGGACATCTGATTGTTTCGTGCGATGTCATCCTTATTCCATCTCACAGGCAACGCCTTGAATTCCGCTTCCGTCAGAATCCTGTCATCCGTCATCAGATTGCCCATATTTGCTATGGCATAAATACGGTATTTCCCGTATGGAATACTGCACGTGAATGAAGCGTGCCTGGTCTCACCTTCGTGGCTGCCCGGACGCACCTCGTCAGTCAATGTCAACTGGTCACGGTTGAAATAATAATATGCCGCAAAAGAGCCGTTCTCCTTGTACAGGACAACCGACATATCATTTATTTCCCGGATCGCGTTTCCTGCGACACTTTTAGTCCTGCCGAGAGAAGTCTCATCCACCGGACGGAATGTCACGCCGAATGCGACCGTGCTCTCCCCTTCACCGACAACATCATTTTCAAACAAAGGTTCATCGATGCAGGAGCACAGGCCAAGCATCATTATGATACCTGACAAAAACTCATATATGATTTTCCTGTTCATCTTGTGTTGTACGCCAACTTTTAACTTTAAGAATCCAGTCCGAAAACAGGTCCGAGATCTATTTCGTCATACGGGACAACATCAACTTCCCAAGTGATCTTCGCACCTTCTTTGATAGTAATGTTTACCACGACATGCGTATTCCGCGCAAGCATAGGAAGATTATCAAAATCAGCCATCCTCCTCTCCGAACCGTTCAGCATAATCGACAGGGAATAGTCTTTATTATACTTGCCTTCAAGCAGATAAATAGGCTTCAATTCAACCGTACTGCCGGACAGAGGAATGGACGGGGAAAAATCATTCCTGAAAATATAATATCCGTTGTCACCGTCAAAAGGAGGGACCTCATAGTCGATGACCTCCCTGTCAGCATCATATTCAGCACGCGGCATATACCATTCCTTGCTTGCCATCTTGCTGATTGCAAGACCGTTCAGCCCAATATTCTCCGAACTTCTGTTTGTTATGCGGAAAGTGAACTTCACGGCAGCCCTTGCTACAAAGAGGCTGCAGGAATGATCCTTTCCCGGCACATCAACATAATGCATCCCGCTCATCGGCAGAGGTCCTGAAAGCTGCCCTGTCCTGCTGTCCATATTTATGGTCAGGTTTTCAATTTCCTCTTTCGGGAACGGTCTGCCGACAATGATATTGCCGAGCTCATAGTCCACCACCCTGCGCCTGATGTTGTCTGATTCAGAGACAATCTCAGTATCCTCATTGACAAAGAGATATATCATCTTGCGCTCATTGGCGGCAACCTTGAAATACTCCTCTTCGTGATTCAGGACCGCCTTCAGATTAATACGCCTGTTGGCTTCAACGGTCAGGTCGGGACGTACAATGACAATGCGGAGACTCTGCATCTTTTCATTGTCATTAGCCGCATCTTTATCATCAGCTTTCGTGAGCGCATCAGAGACATCGGACAAGGCCACGCTTATGTCCAGGTTGACAAACCCGGGGGCGTCACCGGCCACGTTGCAGTCCACGGCAGGGCTGCAGGCGAAAAACGCCGGCAGCAAGGCAAGGCATAATATGAAAACTGATGCCACCCGTTTCATCTTACATCTCCGTATTATTGATTCTCACTGTCCAGTCATTGATTTTGATATGCGTCCTGATCCAGCTCATATCGCTTCCGAGAAAGAACACCACAGACCATACGCTTTCCCTGTCAAGAAATTCCTGAGGTTCCATCTTGGAATACAGGTCACTCTTGAGAAGAAGAAGGTAGTCATTGACAGGAATGTTCACAACCTCCTTTCCTCCGTCCTTAAGCCTGATTATAAGTTTAGGGGAATTCTTTTTCATCAGACGTGAAACAGAAAACTCGGAATATGCAACCACGACAGGCTGTCCTTCTCCCGATACGCCCGCCACAGCCTCTCCTGATGACCATGGGGTATATGTCACCATTCCGTTGGGGATAAGGTCATTGTTGTATCCGAAGAGAGTATTGTCGTCGGTTATCTCAAAACTGAAATCATCGACTCTGACAGGTTCACCGTTAAGCTGCTGGAGTACAATACGGATATTGTTTGTATTCTTCATCATCTCCACCGTCCCCTCACTGTACAGATCCGCTGTAGCAAGGGTAAGATCTCCCCAGAACAGGTTATGAAGACGACGGTCCCCGGCTGCAGGAGCCGAAAGACGGTCTTTGTCCATCTCCACACGCATATCAGTATACATACTTCCGGAAGACGGTTCCTGAACGACGGAGAATGTCTTTTCACCGCAGGCAAGACCGCCATACGCGATAAAACGGTAGGTTCCCTTGTCCAGGTCCAGCGTCATACGGTAATTTTCGTCCTGGAGCTGTGCTCCTGTCACCGTTTCCGTGTCAACATAACGGCCGTCACTGTCATAGATGTAGAGCGTCAGACAATCCACACTCGACGGGAACGCATTTGCATATTCCATATTGTAGTCGTAGACGAAACGCAACGACACGCCGTGAGGACATGGCTCCAGGTCATCATAGATGCGTTCGCAGGACGAAAATGCAACACCTGCAGATGCGGCAAAAAGGACCGCACCCGCAAATGTTGAAATGATATGCCATTTTCCGCTTCGCATTTTTTATTGGCTTAGAATTCTATATTGTTCTCACGGACTGTCCAAGGAAGGACTTCCACCGATACGTTCAGATAGACATCGCCCTTCTCGTTAGGGTCGTCAGGATCCACAGGATCAGGGTTGTTCTCGGATACCCGCGGATGACCGAGCCTGTTGATCTTTGTAACGGCAAGCTTGTACACATTGTTGCGGACTACCGAAAACTCCATAGGATTCATCACGCCATTGTTGCCGTTGTCATTGTGACGGTTCCAGTAGAAGTAGTAGCAGTAATATCCTGCACCGTAATCAGCGTCAACGCTTGACTCATAAAGAGTGAAGTTGGCCTTGGTCGCAGCTGCCTTGAATTCAGACAGAGAAGGACCATCTGTGATATGACTATTCTTATTATGCCATACATCCCATTTATAGTCAGGACTATTAACATCATCACTGTAGACAGCGGCAGTTGTATCGGATTCAGCTTTAGGCTCCACTTTCAAGTTGACACCGAACACGGCCTGATAGAATTCGCTGCCGACTCCTGCCTCTATCGCATGTGCACGCACTTCTTTCCATGTCACGTAGATGCTGTTGGAGTAGGAATATAGTATGGCATCTGCAGCATTTCCGGTCGCATTGGAGATAGCATCAACCAAAGATCCGGTCGCGCCGTCAGCGGCTATCATCTCGCCTTTGAACACGATTCCTGTAGAAAGGCCGTTCTTCTGCTGGTCTGCTTCAGGAATGGTGTTCTCTGTCACATAACGCCAGATACGGTAATCCTTATCGCTTGTCACACCTCCGAGGACATCTTCGACTTTGGATGTATACCACTGGTTTCGTGCGATAGCATCAATAGTCCATTTGCCATCCGCTGTGCTGCCGAGGCAGAAGTTGAAATGATCTGAATATTTGTTTCCTGAAATTATCGTAGACGGATTTCTCTTTGCCAAAGCGTCAGTGTCGATCACATAGTTGCTTGATGTCTCCAGACCACAGAGCGTAACAGGATCGTCAACTCCCCCATTGGAGACACGGCGAAGATAATAGAAGTTGCGGCTCATATTGACAAGGGCCATCTTCTGGAGCTGGATCTTGACAATAGTGTTGTTTTCGCTGTTCTTGATAACATCATACGTGTTGTCACCTGCACTTCCGTCACGGAAATCAAAACGTGCGACCGAACGCTCCACCGGAATAGCACTGCCGTTGTTGATCTCTTTGTCAGTAGACGCGTTGTTCATGCCTGACAGGTTGAAGGCCTTGTCTGCAGATGTATAGTCATCCCAGTCAGAAAAGCTTGCAGGAAGTCTCTTTTTACCGGAAACAGAAGCAGTAGACATCAGGAATCCACCATCGTGTTTTGTACCGCCCCATATTGCAGCATTGTCCGCTTCGCCTGCAGGTGTCTCAGAAAGGCTGCAGACCCCGTCATACCAGTTGGAGTCACCTTTCTTGACTTCTGAAATATAGTCAGAAAGGGCCTTTGTAGGATTACAGAACACGAATACGGATATCTGACGTTCTTCATCAGTCAGGACACCGTTATCACCATAATATTCCTTCAATGTGGATTTGGAGATTGTCTGGACAGAAGCCACCTTGTCTGAGGTAACAGAATGGAGAGTCTCACCGCTCCTGTCACCGTAGGCGATGAACTTGTTGTCCTTGTCCGCAATGACAAGAAGGATAGAGTTCACCTTGTTCTCATTGTCCTTGCCGACCTCGACACCGCTACTGCTTCCGCCACCGGGATTCGTCTCACTTCGGGTGCCGGGACCGACAGGCAGCTGTACCGCAACGTTCATATAGACAGCATCTTTTGAATTGTTGTCACCAGGAACAGCGTTCCTGTCAAGCTCCTTTTCGCCGCAGCCGGCGGACAGCACCATTATGCAGGCGCAAATCAAAAACTTACTCCAATTTTTCATAATTACCTTATTTTACTATCACTTTATTATTTTTTCAATTCAGCAATCCTGGCGGCAGCAGCATCAGCCTCCTCTATTCCAAGCCCGGAGGCTTCGGCAAACAGACGTCCGGCCAGGTCATAATCTTCAGACAAGGCGGCATATATACCACGGGCATACACGGCCTCCGCACTGTCACCGGCCTTGGCCAGATATTTTGAAGCACGCTCAAGATCACCAAGGCTCATCGCAGTGTTAGCTGCATTCAGGTTCGCAGCCTCGTCCTCGGGGAACATACGGACCGCTATCTCGAACACCTCGTTGTACTCGGAGCTCCCGACCTCCATTGAACCCGCGGCAAGGTACATCTCGCCGAGGCTCAGATTCTGGGGACGGCTCTTCAGAAGACGCCTTATCTCTTCTATGTCGGTATATGCGCGGACCTCGTACTCAACGGCATAGTCAGAATGGCGGAGCGACGGATAGACGTTCCTCAACAGATAGGCATAGGCTTCGGGATAGGTCTTCTTGAGCTTCCATTCCCTCGCGTCAGGCTCAAGGCCGCTGCGGATGATCTCAAGAATACCATCACGGCCACCGAGAGACGAGCTCTCGACATAACGCTCAAGACCGGCCCAGTCCTCGGCCTCGTAGGACGTGGTGATGAGGGAGTCAGCGAAGCCATACTGTCCGAGGACATAGGATTTCAATGTCTCGGTACGGCCTTTGGCCAGACGCTCATTGTTCTCATAAGGGCTCTCCGGAGACGCATACCCCTTGATTCTGACAGACATTATGCGGGTATCGGAATCGTTGCGCACGACGTCTATCGTGGACAGGATCTTCTCAAGTTCGAAACGGTTGTTACGGTAACCGGGATCTATGTCAGTGCGGCTCACAGGATAATCGATGTAGGCAGTGCCGCTCTCGACGCGGACCTTAACCGATTCACCCGCAGGACGGAGATAGACGAACACGGGAACGAAACGGTCTGGCTCAAGGCTGAGCGACACAAGAGGCTCGCTGATACCGCCGACAGCCTCGCTGCAGCAGCCGCGAAGCTCGCTCACGGCACTGAACTCAGCCTTGCCCATCCAGCCCTCATAGGGAACCACCGTGCGGTATTCTAT
>VSOK01000037.1 GCA_009774765.1 Bacteroidales bacterium | reverse complement strand
ACGAGGCCATCTTCATCGAAGATGGAGAAGAAATGGTTTTCAAACGGGAAGAATAACGCTTAGCAAGCGATTATACGGCAACGAGGAGTTTTATTACCGAATACCGAGCTGATCGACAGTGGATATGTTCATCTGCAGGTACGGCAATTCATTCCGGCTCTCCCCTTGCGTTGAAATAAATGTCAGCATGACAATGGGGCTGCTGGCAAGGAGGATATACGACATACGTTTTGCCGGTGATGGAGCCGACGGGAAAATATGTGAATTAGGCAATCTTACGTAAAATCATTGTTTGTAAATATTTTATGTTGTGCCGATAGGAAAATTTTAATATTTTTGCGCCCTCTTTTCAAAAGGGTAAGATTGTAAATAATGTTAAATAATTGATATAATGTGCCTTACAAGACAGTTAAAGACGGTTGCTGTACCTCTGATTACAGCTATGGCGGTTTCTTCTGCGGTATCCTGCGTAAATGACGCTTATGATCTGAGAAAGGAAATCGACACGACCATCAATATCGATGGAGACATCAGTATGCCTATAGGTACTTCTGAATTCATTAAAATAGGCGAGTTTCTTAAAATTGAAGAATCAGACGGAATAATCAAGGTGGACGGTGACGGAAACTATATTCTTTCTTTTGCCGGAGGTGAGCCTGTCAGCGCATCAATTGAGGTTCCTGATATCCAGCTTGGAACATTCGATTCCAAGAATGTTACTATAGACCTGGACAAGAACGGGTTGTTCTCCAAATTTGCAGGTATGTCGACAGGCAGCTTCCCTCCATTTGAATTTTCATATTCGCTTGACCCTGGAACTGTAAATATGCTTATCGACATCGATTCTGAACTTCCGTCAGAAATAGTTGACATCAAGGAGATTATTCTTGATACCAGAATGCATTTTGCCTTCGGGCTGTCATCCGGTGCCGTCGTATTGAAAAAAGGTCTCAGAATCGACTTCCCTGAGTTTCTGGAGATTGCGTCGAATTCATCTGAATGTTCTGTTTCCGGAGGACATACGGTAGTGCTTGAGCGCGATGTGAAAATTTCGGATTCAAGCCACTCGCTTGATCTGACTTTAAGGAAAATTGCCCCTTCAAAGGCGGCTGACGGACAGGGAATCATCACACAGAACGGAAAAAGGAAAATATATGTTCAGGACAATGTCAATATTTCCGGGGAAATAAATGTCAGTTCATCCGATTTCAGTGTGATTCCTGCTGAACTCCTTCTTGCTCTCAACATATCCGTGGGCAGCCTGAATATGATTTCTGCGTCTGTAAAGATAGCTACAGAGGTGAATGTTGCCGGCCAGAGCATTGCAATAGGAGAGCTCCCCGAATTCATTTCTGGAGAAAATGTAGTGCTTGATCTCTACAATCCCGTAATAAAGTTCTCGGCTGACAACCGTTCACCATTCACTGCCGTTCTTGATGCAGATATCAGGGCGAAAAAATCCGGTGCGGTTACTTCTGACATACATATCGGCGACAAGGGCCCTGCAGACAACAGTACAGATAAAATAATCTTGAATGCCGACTCGCAGAGGAATATATACATATCAAGGTACGGAAGCGATGAAGCTTCTGCAAATGATCTTGACATAAAGGTACCTGCGATAGGAGACCTCATCAAGTCAATTCCTGAACAGATTGATATCGAGAACATCAATGTTGAAGTCTACTCGGAAGGATACTCCACTGTTACCGGAGCGGCAGCATACGGATTTGCTATGGAGTATGCCGTGTATGCTCCTCTTGCTTTCGGAAAGGATCTGAAAATCGAGTACGATACGGATATAAAAGATCTCAACGGCACATTCAACAATACTGAAGAGAATTCATTTGCCTTTGAAATTGCCGAAGCGGACATAAAGTTCAATATGTACAACAGCATTCCGCTTAAGCTTGCTCTGAGTGCGACGGCAATCGACCTTGACGGGAATCCGATGGACGGCGTAAAGGCTTCGCTCAACGGTGAGGTTATGCCCGGTACTCTCGACTCCCCTGCCTTGACTCCTGTGCACATTACCCTGAAGGCTGACAAGGACGCTCTGAAAACGTTTGACGGTCTCAGGCTGCTTGTCTCCGGAACATCCGGTGATTCTTTGGAAGGACAGCCTCTCAACAGCAATCAGGGAATCCAACTGAAGAATATCTCATTAAGAATAAAAGGCGGAGTTACAACTTCATTAAATGAGTAATGGCTATGAAAAAATGTTTTATCATATTGGCACTTGCCTGCATCGGAATAAATGTCGCATCCGCCCAGACACAGATGCGCTCGGCATATTTTCTTGACGGCTACAACTTCCGTCATCAGATGAACCCTGCTTTTGCGGGAGCGAGAAGCTATTTCTCCCTGCCTGCACTCGGATATACCAACATCGGGATTTCATCCAACCTCGGAATCGATACTTTCCTCTATCCTACTGCAGACGGAGGGCTGACAACTTTTATGAACAGGAGCGTGGACAGCAGGACTTTCCTCGGCAAGCTGGACAAAAACAATTATCTCTCTACAGACGTCAGCACATCTGTCTTCTCGATAGGAGCCTGGGGCAAAAGAAACGGTTTCACGACAGTGGAATGCAATGTCAAGGCAAATGTGTCACTCAATCTTCCGTACGATCTGTTTTCGTTTATGAAAACTATTGGAGAGCAGCAGCACTATGACATAAGCAATCTCGGAGTACGCGCGAGAACCTATATGGAGTGGTCGCTCGGACATACACAGAGAGTCAGCGACCGTCTTTCAGTAGGCGGAAAGGTGAAGATCCTTCTCGGTCTTGCAAGTGCGGACGTACGCATCAACAGTCTTTCTGCGGATATGAATGCTGAAAAATGGAGCATAAAGGCTCAGGGAGATGCAAGGGTTTCAGCAGGAAATTATCTGAAGCTTCCTACCAATGCTGAAACAGGAGTGACAGATGCACCTGCAGCCGGAATCAATTACGATGCTGTGGACTTTGATTTTGAAAACACTTTCCGCAACAGCGGAATAGGAGGATTTATCGGAGGATATGGCGTGGCATTCGATCTCGGTGCTTCCTTTGAAATCATCAGAGGCCTTACCATCTCTGCGGCGGTGCTTGATCTGGGATTCATCAACTGGAAAGCTTCAACTTTCGCAACTACAGGCACGAATACCTGGGAGTTTACCGGATTTGAGGATGTTACGCTTGACAGTGAAAGTGAAAATTCCATCGGCAACCAGTTCTCCCATCTGGCGGACGGTATGGAGGATCTGATCCAGCTTCAGAAAGAAGGTGTGCCTCATAAGTTCAATGAGATGCTTGCAGCCACTCTGAATGTCGGACTTGAGTATAAGATGCCGTTCTGGGAAGGGCTTTCGGTGGGTGCTCTCTCTTCTACACGTATACAGGGACCTTATACCTGGACTGAGGGACGTTTTTCAGTGAATGTTGCCGTGGGCAACTGGCTTTCGGCTTCAGGAAGCTACGGTATATCCAAGTTCGGCTCCACTTTCGGTGCTGTCCTTAACCTTCATTGCCGGGCACTCAATTTCTTCCTCGGAACTGATTCCCTGGTATGCCATTATGCTCCTGTGGCAGGAGTTGGATCTATGACCGTCAATATACCTTACAGAAAACTCAATGTAGGTCTTAATTTCGGTCTCTCATTCAATGTCAGCAAACGCAAGGACAAGATTTTCAGGTAGGAAATATTCTGCATAAAACAAGAAATGAGCCGGCTAAAATCACTTTTTAGCCGGCTCATTTCTTTTGTCATATTGTGCTGTGGTTACAGGTTCTCCGGAATACTGAATTTGTCTTCAGAATATCCCTGTGCGAACGAAACCCCTTCTGAAATCAGTTCAAATCCCTGTTTCTGGGCAAATTCATTGAGCAGCTTTACGCTGGTGCCGGCCCAGGTATATGAGCCGAAAGCAAAGAATCTGCGGTTCTTCAGTCCCCTTCCGGCAAGACCCGTGATGAATGAATTCACAGGAGGGAATATTTCCGTGTTGTATGTAGGCGAGCCTATAGCCAAAGTGTCATATCTGAACGCATCGCGGTATGCGAAAGACACATTTTCCGTGCTCAGGTTATGTATTGCATACCTGATACCTTTTTTGACAAGTTCTGCCTCCAATGCCTTTGCTGCCTTTTCTGTGTTTCCGTACATCGAGGCGTAGACTATGCAGACTCCCCGTTCTCCTTCATAGCGGCTCATACGGTCATAAAGTGACACTGTTTCACCTATCTGATGCTCCCATACAGGCCCGTGTGTGCTGCATATACGGTCGATTGTAAAGCCGGAAAGCTTTTTCAGAGCATTCTGTACAGGAATACCGTACTTACCTACAATATTCGAATAATATCTGAGCATCTCGTCATTGAAGTCCCTGAAGCTGTCCCCTGAGTTTTCCGCAGAGCCATAAAGTGCTGCGGAAGAGTCTGTAATATGCCCTTTGACAGCACCGAATGTTCCGAATGCGTCTCCTGAAAACAATGTATGCTCCTGCTGAAGATATGTCATCATTGTCTCAGGCCAATGCACCATAGGCGTCAGATGGAATGACAATACAGTATCGCCGAGTGTCAGGGTATCACCGTCTTTGACCGTCATGATGTTGTCGGATACTCCGTAATACCCCTGGATCATAGCTACAGCCTTCTGTGATGTTACGATACATATCTGAGGGTAATGCTTTCTGATGAAAGCAATGAGAGAAGAGTGGTCTGGCTCCATGTGGTTTACGATAAGGTAGTCGACCGGTCTGTCCCCTATCTCCGACTTTATGTTTGACAGGAATTCTTCCGCGAAGTCGGCTTCTACGGTGTCGACAAGCGCGATCTTCTCGTCCACAATGACATACGAATTGTATGAAACTCCGTATGGAAGCGGCCAAAGGCCTTCAAATATTACTTTTTTGTTGTCGTTGACTCCGACGTACCTGATTTTTTCACTTATTTTACTCATATCCGGTAATTTTAAAACTTATCTAAAACATTATGCCTATACCTACAAGGAATGAACTTAGAAAGTTGTCGTTCCTTCTTATATTCTGCGCAGGAAGATATTCCCCGTCCGCATCGGAAAATGGTATGTCGGCGTATGCGCATTGGTATGAAAGCAGAAAATCAAGCTTTACGCTTCTTGACAAAGGAATCCTGTATCCGGCTCCTGCCTTTCCAGTCCATCCTGGCATTTTCTTGAAATTTTCGAGTCCGCATCCCAAATCCATATATGCCAGCCAATGGGGATGCGTAATATCCTTCGTTATATAATATGTCCCGCGCAACGATACAGGGAAGACTTTGGTGCCATAAAGTCCACCGTAGCCTGCATATATGGAAAGATTGAACCTTTTGCTGATGTTGCATCCGGCGTTCAGAAGAATCTGTGCGTTGTTTCTGTAGCTGAAGTAGCTGTCCTGCTCATTTTCCCTGTATCCGTCCGATGTGATATAGTTGTGGTGGAAATGATTGAAGAAAGTACCTATATAGCTCCATTCTATTCCGTATGTAAACCTCGGCGCGTCCATAGACCGGCCCTTGTCGCCTGCGGCAAGGAAGCATGAGGACATCATCAGGATCGATATGACAAGAAATCCGCGTCTCATAGGCTCAGAATCTGTATTTTATTCCGATCCGCGGGACCAGAGACCAGATGAATCCGTTGATATACGGAGACAGCTGGAGGTTTTCGTCGACATTATGGAAACTGAGGCCTAATGTCGGAGCAAGGTCAACTGAAAGGCTGACAGGCAGATGGAAAGAATATTCATATCCGATTACCCCGGAAAAGCAGAATATCATTCCGTGGAATTTGTCCTTGTCGGCCATATATCCCAAACTTACGGCCGGGCCTGCATACCAGACGGATGTTCCGGACCTGTTGTTTCTTTGTCTGAATATGAAATTGTATCCTGCTCCTGCATTGATACCTGGTTTGGACGTCTGCTCAAGCAGCAGGGCTCCATATTCAATGCCGATAAGGAAATTGACAAACGACCTTTCCGATACGTACGACTGATAGCTTATCATCGTACCTCCTGGTGAAAATACCGCTCCTGCCGACTTGGGTCTTGCACAGGTACTGCCGGCAATACATATTGTCAGCAGCAACATAAGTCTGTTCCTGTGCTTCAGCATTCTGTAAAATCAGATTTTGTTCTCAATCAGCAGCCTTTATCTGCATATGCTTCATCGTATGTCCCATAAAATCTTTCTTCCCGACTTCTTCAAATCCGATTTTGCAGTAAAGTTTTTCCGCTTTTGGATTGTCGGTATCCACGAGAAGACCTATTGTCTTGTGGCCCTGCTCAAATGCGTATTTTATGATTGCCTCGAACAGATTCCGTCCTATGCCCTGTGAACGCATATCCTTTGCAACTCCGATGGAATCCAGATAAAATTCTCCAGGACCAGTCTCGTTGCATTGTGCGTACGGGTTCGGACCGAACCTTTTTTCAAAATCTTCTGTTATGGGCTTTTTCAGTTCCAGAAAGTCATCACCGGAATATCCGCAGATTGCCCCTGCGACAAATCCGTCCTCAGTGACAGCAACAAAGGTGTTCCTGTAGCTGTAGAGAGTATTCTCCGCCCTTATATAATCTGCATAAAGGCTGGTCAGCCCCTCGATAGTCAGTCTGCTGTCAAGGGCAAGAAAACTCTCCACCGGAAGGGCTGATACGAAATATTCCGCAATCACATCCGCTTCCTCTCTGATGGCTTTTCTGTAGGATATCATCTTTAAACGTATTTGAATTCAATATATGTGGCTCCAAGCTCGTCGTTGAAGCTTCCTCCTATAAAACCGACAAGGTCGCCTTCCTGTATCCTTCCGTCCGCCTTGAGTATCTTTATTGAATTCTTGACAAGGTCCTCTTTGCTTTTCTGAACTTCAAACTTATATGAATAAATATCGTAAGTGAGGTTCAGCTCTCTCATAGTGAATGAGTTGTAGCACATAGCAAAGATAGGTACCTTTGGCCTGAATTCAGCAAGATACCTTCCGGTCCTTCCTGTCCAGGTGTCAAATATAATAGCTTTTACCGGAATTTCCTGCGTAGAAGCGACAAGAGATCTTGCAAGTACGGCGGCGATCGGCTTCCCGATTGTTTCAAGATTCAGTTCCAGAGAGATGTCTATGGACTTTTCCGCCTCTTTTGCTATCTTGCACATGGTATGTACGGCCTCTACCGGATATTTTCCGCTTGCAGTCTCTCCGCTCAGCATTATCGCGTCCGTCCTCTGGAAGATGGCATTTGCGACGTCAGTCACTTCTGCCCTTGTCGGACGAGGGTTTTCGATCATACTGTGCAACATCTGGGTCGCAATGATCACAGGTCTTTTCCTCTTTCTGCATTTCTGGATTATATGCTGCTGTATCAGAGGAATCTTCTCTGCGGCAATCTCGACTCCGAGGTCTCCCCTGGCTACCATGACTCCATAGCAATGGTTGAGAATCTCGTCAAGGTTGTCTATTCCCTGCTGGTTCTCTATCTTTGATATGATTTTTATATGGCTGTTGTGACGGTCAAGTATCTCGTGGATTTCAAGAAGGTCTTCCTTGCTTCTCACGAATGAATGCGCAATGAAGTCTATGTCCGCCTCTATCGCCCATTCTACAAAAGTCTTGTCCTTTTCCGTCAGAGCAGGCAATGAGATATGCACATTGGGAACATTGACGCTTTTCTTGCCTTTTATGACACCGCTGTTCATAATACGGCACAACAGTCTTGTGTCGTCCTTGTCCGTGACAAGAAGGTCTATAGCCCCGTCATCAAGCAGAATATGCGATCCCGCAGGCACATCAGCTACAAAGCTGCTGCAGTTGGTGTAAAGCACCTGGGAATTGCACAGTGAGTCAGGCCCGTCGTGTATTTCGATGGAATCCCCTTCCTTCGCCACGAATCCCACGGCGGATGCCATCGCTGTCAGCCTCACTTCAGGTCCCTTGGTGTCAACGAGTATTGCTATCTTGTCCGAAACGGCCCTTATATTGTCTACAACTCTTTGTGCTCCTTCCAATGTCGCGTGTGCGGAATTTATTCTTGCCACGTTCATTCCGCTTTCATACAGCCTTCTGATAAAATCGATTTCGCAATTGATATCGGAAATCGTACAAATGATTTTGGTCTTTTTCTCAAACATATTGTCAAGTCGGTTTTGGGTCGCGAATTTAGTAAATTTTTATAACTTTGCGAGACTAAAACTGAACCTAAAAACAAAATCAATGTCCATTGTCATACGTAAAGTCGAGTGCAAGAGTGATTTGCTGACATTTGTCACATACGCGAACAATTTATACAAAGGTCATCCTTTCTATGTTCCGGCTCTCGTCCCGGATGAATTGCCGGTATTTGACCCCAAGACCAATGCGGCATACGAGTTTTGTGAATGCGGATGCTACCTTGCATATAAAGACGGAAAGGTCGCCGGCAGGGTCGCTGCCATAATCAACCATAAGGCCAACAGCACCTGGAACAAAAAGGAAGTCCGTTTCGGCTGGATCGATTTCATTGACGATCCGGAGGTGTCTGAAGCTCTTCTTCATACGGTGATGGATTTCGGACGTCAGAGAGGTATGACGGAAATCGCCGGTCCTCTCGGTTTTACGGATTTTGATCCGGAAGGTATGCTTGTGGAAGGGTTTGACCGTATGGGGACATTGGTGGGAATATATAACCATCCATATTATAAGGATCATCTGGAGAGACTCGGCTTCGGCAAATTGGCCGATTGGGTGGAATACCGGATTGAAGTGCCGGACAGGCTTCCTGAAAGGCTTGTCAAGATTGCGGACCTGCTCCTTGAAAGGCATAATCTGCGCATAAGGAAGGTTACGAGGAAGATTATCAGGAAAGAAAGGTACGGGCATAAGCTGTTTGACCTTATCAATGAGACATATTGTGTGCTCTTCGGATATTCGAAGCTGTCTCCCAAGCAGATAGACAGGTATGTAAAGACATATCTCCAGTTCATTGACCTGAGGATGGTTTCATTTATAGAAAATGAGAAGGGGGAACTTGTTGCGGCCGGTGTTACAATGCCGTCCATAGTCAATGCCCTGAGAAAATCAGGTGGCAGGATGCTGCCTTTCGGGTGGTTCTATCTTCTGAAGGATCTGATCTTCAAGACAGATACCTTTGAAATGCTGCTTATTGCCGTAAAGCCGGAATATCAGAACAAAGGCGTGACTTCGCTTCTGTTTGCAGACCTTTTCCCGAATCTGATAAAACTCGGGTTCAGATGGGCTGAGAGCAATCCTGAACTGGAACTTAACACCAAGGTGCAGGGGCAGTGGAGCGGCTTCAATGCCGAGCAGCATAAACGCCGGCGTGCCTATGGAAGAACATTATAATATAAGTATTTGTTATGATGGCAGACGATGAAAATATAGGAAGGAGCAGGATGCTGCCTCCTTTACCGGAAAGGATGAGACCGCATAGCCTTGAAGAGTATGTCGGTCAGAAGCATCTTGTCGGCGAGGGAAGCATCCTCAGGAATATGATACGTTCAGGCAGCCTTTCGTCTTTTATTCTCTGGGGGCCTCCCGGGGTCGGAAAGACGACTTTGGCGAGAATTGTGGCTACGTCATTGGGGCGTGAGTTCTTCACGCTTTCCGCCATAAGTTCCGGTGTCAAGGATGTGCGTGAGGTGATCGACAAGGCAAAGGGCAATTCCCTTTTTTCTGGAGGGCTGGCACCTATACTTTTCATTGATGAGATACACCGTTTCAACAAGTCCCAGCAGGATGCTCTTCTCGGGGCCGTGGAAGACGGTACGATAGTCCTTATCGGTGCTACGACCGAGAATCCTTCATTTGAGGTCATCACTCCCCTTCTGTCACGCTGTCAGGTGTTTGTGCTCAAATCTTTGGAGGTTTCCGACCTTCAGGAGCTTCTTGAACGTGCGGTCAGGACGGATGAGATACTTCGTACACGCAATATAGAAATCGCCGAAACTGGTGCCCTTTTCCGCCATAGCGGAGGTGACGCGCGCAAGCTGCTGAATATCCTTGAGATTGTCATAGGGTCCTTTGCGGTTGATGACAAGATTGTGATAGACAACAAGACCGTTACTGCCTGTCTTCAGGAGAATATCGCCTTTTATGACAAGGGCGGAGAGATGCACTATGATATAATTTCCGCATTTATCAAAAGCGTGCGCGGCTCCGATCCGAATGCCGCGGTGTATTATCTTGCGAGGATGCTTAATGGAGGAGAAGATCCGCTTTTTGTTGCCCGGAGGCTTTGTATCCTGGCGTCAGAGGATGTAGGGCTCGCCAATCCTAATGCTATGCTACTGGCAAATGCCTGTTTTCAGACAGTTCACAATATAGGTATGCCGGAAGCACGTATTCCGCTTGCGGAGACGACGATATATCTGGCAAGCTCTCCAAAGAGCAATTCGGCGTATATGGCCATCAACAAGGCTATGAAGCTTGCAGAGGAGACCGGTATGGCGTCTGTGCCTCTATATCTGAGGAATGCACCGACCAAGCTTATGGACGAGCTGGGATATGGGGACGGATACAGATATGCGCACGATTATCCGGGTCATTTTGCCGATCTGGAGTTTATGCCGGCTGAACTTGCCGGTTCCGCCCTGTATGATCCGGCCGACAACAAGAAGGAGGAAGAGATGCGTCGGCGTCTTGCCTCCCTATGGCCAAAGTACAGGTACTGAGTCATGAGGGTGCTTGTAACACATTGTCTGTCAATTGATTGCAAAACAGTGTAGTCCATATAAGATATACTGTTTTATAACTTGTTGAGTTTCATTTGGTTGCAGAGACCCTACCTGGTCGGTTGCTGGACTGTATCTATCAACCGGACTTGGTCAATCACAGAGGGGCTTGTCAATCATACTTGGTATCTACCGGGCATATCTCCGGTATGTGTTCTTAATTTTTGCAAACGGATATTTTCATCTATATTTCGTGCCCCGTCAGGTCTGCCGATCCGAGGAACAGGTGGGGTCTTGTAATTTGCTGATACACAGATATATACAAACAAGTATACCTTATATGGGATATACTTGTTTGTAAAGCGTTTATAACCAGTGGATTATAAGACCCCATCCCGTGACGTTTACAAAGTTTGACCGGATTGTTTTGTGCGCTGACGTGTCCACTGCTGTATCAAGTGGATTTGTCCGCCGGCTGATGTCTGTACGCTGTATATATCAGATTGGTTTTGTCTGCAATGTCCGGAGACACAATGTGTCGACAGGGCCTCCCGGCGAGGGAGGCGGTGGAGGGTGGCGCTTCCTCGGGAGCTGTCAACGTAGTTGACTGAGGGGTATGATGGATCTGTCGATGACACGTGTGCATAACCAGATCGTATTGATTTGTCAGCCGGCTGATGTCTGTACGCTGTATATATCAGATGGGTTTTGTTTGCAATGTCCGGAGACACGGCGTGTCGACAGGGCCTCCCGGCGAGGGAGGCGGTGGAGGGTGGCGCTCCCCCGGGAGCTGTCAACGTAGTTGACTGAGGGGTATGATGGATCCATTCTGATGACCACGTCATCAGAATGGATAACCGACACCGAAATGCACCGCATATCCGTCACGTCTGAACCAGTAGCGCGGAGCGACCCAACGCTGATCACGTACAGGATCGTGCAGTTTCAGACCAAGGTCCACACGCAATACGAGGAAGTCAAGGTCAAGGCGTATTCCTGCTCCCCAGTTCATAGCTATGCTTTTCAGGATATTGTCTGCAGTAAGCCTTGATGACCTGTCTCCGGTCTCTGTCTCCTTGAATGTCCAGACGTTGCCGGCATCGATGAACACGGCTCCTGCAACTTTCCAGAACATAAGGAAACGGTATTCGGCATTGGCCTCCAGCTTTATGTCTCCGGTCTGGTTGGGAATAATGAATTCGGTATTTCTAAGAGACAGTCCGGGACCGACTGAACGTGCCTGCCATCCTCTGAGGCTGTTGGCTCCTCCAGAGTAGAAATGCTTTTCAAAAGGAAGAGCTGTCGAGTTCCCATAAGCGTATCCTACTCCTCCCAATGCACGTGTAGCAAAGGCCTGACCGTTGTTCTTGCCGAATCTCCAGGTCTTTCCTATCGACAGTTCCGCCCTTACATATTGGGAATATGGTGTGTTCCATATCATGCCGGCGTGATTCTCATCCCTGTGCATCAGCGGCTTGAATGCGCTCAAGAGGTTTCCTGAAATGTCGAACAGGAATCTTGTATAGAAAAATGACGTCTTCGGGTTGACATCGGCATTGGTCGTATAGTAAAGGGTGCTTCCCAATCCAAGGTCAAAGTGGTTCTGGTAGGCATTCTTCATAAACGGGTCGTTTGCCAGGGAGTTATAGAAGCCTTCATCAAGATTGAAAAGCCGTACAATGTTCAGCTGTACCGGATATACCTGATAAAAGAATCTCCCCTTTGTGCTTCCGCTGTAGCCGTATGCCAATGATATTATGTTTCTGGTGTATTCCGGACGGTTCTGGTAGCTGTATGATATGTTGACGTCGGTCCTCGGTATTGCAGGACCTGTGAAAAGCCTGTATGGAAGTCCCCAGAATTTAGGGAAGCTGAGTCCTGCCGACACTCCGAACTCGTTGGACCTGATTGAATTGTTGAATTTGAACTGGAAGTTTCCCATAAAGCTCAGACTCAGCCATTCGCCTCCTCTGAATATGTTCTTATGATAGTAGGACACCTGAGGTGAAATACCCATAAGGCCTGTCGAGTTGACAGAAGCCTCAAGGTTCACCTTGAATCCCTGGAGCTTTGACTGGTTTAGATTGATTGAGCAGTTGACCTTGTTGGTGTCAACCTGGGTCATTTCGATATTGATTCCGCTGAACATCCTAAGGGCAGACAGACGTGAATATGTATTGTTTACGTCCGTCTCGCTGTAGATGTTCCCTGGAATTATCGTATTCAGGTTTCTCAATACATTATTCCTGATTTTCAAGCTCTTGGGGTATTTGATCTCAACATCGTTGATGATGAATTTCCGGAACGGGACTGCATCTTTCGGAGAGGCGTTCCTCGTGTATTCATTGATTGTCAGATCAAGCGCGGCCTTGCCCGGGACAGCCATGGTGTCGGCCTCATAGAAATAATAGTTTTTGGAGAATCCGTAGAATCCACGGTTCCTCAGATATCTGCTGGAACGTTCCGCCTCCTTTTCAAGGGATGCCTCAGACAGGTAGTCCCCCGGCTTTATGGTCGTCTTGGATGTGTCGGCAAGGAAATCATCCGCCAACTCCCCTTCCGGAAGATGATAGTCTATACTGCTGATGTGGTAACGGTCTCCAAGCTCGATGGCATAGTTGACATATACCCTTTTCTTCTTCACTTTGATTGAAGAGGTCACTTTCGAATTGTAATATCCGAGATAATCCAGATGACTGGTGATGTTGTCTATGGAACTTTCAACCATATCCGGATCATATACGACAGGAGCGACTCCTATTTTCTGCACAAATCTGTCCCACCCTTTTCCTTTGCCGTTGGACCAGTTGTATACATTCAGGAACGGGTTCCATCCGAATATGAAATATGAGTTCGGACGCTGCTTCAGATAAGGCTCGATCTGTCCGGGATTGAATTTCCTGTCATTCGTGACTTCAAGCTTGTTTTTTGCAAGACGATATTCCCCGTCCTGCAGGACACGTGTCGTACTGCAGGAGACCGCCGCCAGAGTCACCGGCAGCAGTATTATAAGATATACTTTTATCTTCCTGTTCATTCACTAAAGGATCTGTTTTTCCGGAGATACAGCCTTGCCAAGAACCGTACCAAGCAAACGTGACGGAAAAACAATCTTACAAATTTATCCCAATAAGTCGTAAACTCAAAATTTTGTTCCAAATATTTGGAATATATAATTATATTTGTCGCCTTGAAAACAGATCCGGCTCAGTCGGATGGTGTATTAAACATACAAAGCGACTTAATTACATATACAGAGATGAAGAACAAGTATATTGATCTGATAGACCAGACATTCGAGTTCCCTCAGGATGAGTTTGACGTAAAGAACGGCCAACTGCATTTCCACGGCATCAATATGATGGACATAATTGACCAGTATGGCACTCCGCTCAAAATATCATATCTTCCTAAGATTTCGTCCCAGATCCAGAAGGCGAAAAGGATGTTCAATGTGGCTATGGCCAAAGTCGACTATCAGGGTTCATACAACTACTGCTATTGTACCAAAAGTTCACATTTTGAGTTTGTTCTCCGAGAGGCGATGAAGAATGACATACACCTTGAGACATCTTCCGCCTTTGATCTCAATCTGATCGAGGCCCTTGAATCAGAGGGTGTTGTAAACAAGGATCTGTATATAATCTGCAACGGCTTCAAGAAGCCGGCCTATATCGACAATATCGCAAATTTTGTCAACGCAGGATGGAGACATATAATACCTGTGCTCGACAATCTCAATGAATATTACCAGCTGGATGACCTTGTGGACCTCCCTATCAGCCTCGGAATAAGGATCGCTTCGGAGGAGGAACCGAATTTTGACTTCTATACTTCACGGCTCGGTGTCCGCTACAGCGATATAGTGCCTTTTTATGAGAATGTGATTAGCAAGAGCAACAAATTCCATCTGAAGATGCTGCATTTTTTCATAAACACCGGCATCAGGGACACCGCCTATTATTGGAACGAGCTCTCAAAATGCGTAAACGTGTATTGTGACCTCAAGGCTATGTGCCCGGAACTGGACTCCCTGAATATCGGAGGCGGTTTCCCGATAAAGAACTCCCTGGCAATGGATTTTGACTACGAGTATATGGCCGAGGAGATCATAAGCCAGATCAAGATAATGTGCAACGCACGCGGAGTGCAGGAGCCTAACATATTTACAGAATTCGGAAGCTTTACCGTCGGGGAATCCGGGGCTACCATTTTCCAGATCCTTGATGTAAAGCAGCAGAATGACCGTGAACGGTGGTATATGATCGACAATTCGTTTATGACTACCCTTCCGGACACCTGGGGAATCAAGCAGAGGTTCATACTTCTACCTATAAACAAATGGCACGAGAAATACCAGAGGGTGTTCCTCGGAGGCCTTACCTGCGACAGTCAGGACTATTATAACGCGGACGCGCACGCGAATGCCATCTTCCTCCCGTGCATCACCAACAGGGAAGATCCTCTCTATATAGGATTTTTCCATACAGGAGCATATCAGGAGTCAATTTCAGGATATGGAGGAATACAGCATTGCCTTCAGCCTGCACCGAAGCATATCATCATCGACAGGGATGAAAACGGTGAATATTTCACCAAGCTGTTCAGCAAGGAGCAGACGTACAAGTCGATGTTGAAGATATTGGGATATTGATGATAAGCAATAATGAGATAAAACGCATAAGGTCGCTGTCGCAGAAGAAATTCCGCGACAGTATGGGGCTTTTTACCGTAGAAGGCGAAAAGATGGTGGAGGAGGCTGTGCGTTCAGGCTTTGAAATAGAGAATATCTATTACAGGAAAGATATCGGAGAGGATGCGATGGGCCGTATAAGCCAGCTTGCGACTCCGTCTCCGGTGCTTGCCGTGGTGAAAAAGCCGGAATATATCTCAGAAATGCCTCAGATTCCTTCAAAGGGGCTTTTCCTTGGACTGGATTCATTGCGAGACCCGGGAAATCTCGGCACAGTCATAAGAATTGCTGACTGGTTCGGCATAAATGCCATATTCGCTTCACGGAACACGGTTGACGTATTTAATCCCAAGGTCGTGCAGTCCACTATGGGGGCGGTATTCAGGGTAAAGATACATTATTGTGACCTTGTGGAGACAGCCGGACATTTCATAGATTCCGGAGGGAAAGTGTACGGGACATTCCTGGACGGAAGGGACATCTACGGATCCGTGCTTGAAACCGGCGCGGACTCCCCCGTCATGATAGTCATAGGCAATGAATCGGAAGGGATTTCGCGGGAAATGGAAGCCGTCGTGTCTGACAGGTTCCTTATACCTCCATATCCTGCTGATACCAGAAGCTCCGAGTCTCTCAATGCGGCTGTGGCCACGGCTATAACGGTGGCGGAATTCAGACGCAGGATGTTCTGACAGTTAAATTTTGCCGGCAGGCTTGAAATACCACAATGATATGAATTCGATTGAGCCGATAAGTTTGAGAGCCCTTAAAAAGACAGACTACGAATCTCTTATCAATTTCAGAGTCAGAAAGATTCTGATGATATGCAGCAACTACGACGCATTCATACTTGAAGAGGACGGGCAGATAGAGACACAGATCTATCAGGAATACATAGATCTTAACCTCAGCAATCCTCCCCGTTTCGTATGGGCGACCACATCGGCAAAGGCGGAGACGGTAATACGGGAAAATGAAGACATCGATATGGTCATCTGTATGTACAACGCAGGTGACAAGGATATATTCTCATTCGCTTCAAATCTCAAGGCTGAAGGACGGAACATTCCGTTTGTCCTGCTTACTCATTTCTCGAAGGAGATTTTCAGGAACATATCAATGCGCGACACCAGCAATGTTGATTATATATTCTGCTGGCACGGCAATACGGATCTTATAGTCGCCATCATCAAACTGTTTGAAGACCTCAAGAATGCGGACAACGACATCCTGAACATAGGAGTCCAGGCCATACTTCTTGTGGAGGACTCCGTACGTTACTATTCCACATATCTTCCTGAGCTTTATAGACTTATACTCAAGCAAAGCGCGGAGTTCCTGAAAGACACTTTCAATGAGCAGCAGCGCAAGCTGCGCAAGCGTTCACGTCCGAAAATCCTTCTTGCCACCAATTATGAGGATGCGATGAGGATGTACGGGAAATACAAGAGCAATCTTCTGGGTGTGATATCCGATGTCGGCTTCGTGCTGCATAAGAACGATCCTTCAGACAAGGAGAAGCTTGATGCCGGGATTGATCTTGTCCGCAACATAAAGGCGGACGATCCTATGATGCCGGTGCTTCTCCAGTCGTCTCAGGAAAGCATTTCAAAGGTTGCGGAGGAGCTTGGAGTCGGTTTTCTGAGGAAATATTCAAAGACGCTTACGTTCCAGCTCAATGAATACATAAAGGAGGAATTCGGGTTCGGTGATTTTGTGTTCCGTGACAGGCACCATAACGAATATGGGCGTGCCGCCAATCTTAATGAACTGGAACAGATGATAAAGGAGATTCCGGATGACGTTCTCCTCTACAACACGTCAAAGAATATGCTGTCCAAATGGTTCTATTCGAGAGGACTGTTTACGCTTGCGGACAAATTCAGAACGGTCAGTGACAGCAATTTCACTGATACCGGTGAACTGAGGAGATTTGTCGCCCAGCAGATCTATGATTACCATATATTGAGCGGACGCGGTATAATAGCACGGTTTGAAGAAGACAGCTATGACAAATATATCTGGTTCGCGAGGATGGGAGACGGTTCCCTCGGTGGCAAGGCCAGAGGACTCGGATTCCTCAATTCCCTTATACAGAAGCATCAGCTTGCCGGCAAATATGAGAGCGTCAAGATTTCCATTCCCCGGACGATAGTCATCGCGACCGACTACTTTGATGAATTTCTGATAGAGAATGATCTGCACTATATTGTGAACTCGGATATTTCCGATGATGAGATATTGTCGGAATTTGTGGCTTCAAGGCTGCCGAAACGTCTTGTGGATGACCTGAAGGTGTTTATACGTACTGTGAACTCCCCTCTTGCCATACGTTCGAGCTCCAAGCTGGAGGACAGCAACTATCAGCCGTTTGCAGGTGTTTATTCCACATATATGATTCCTTATATAGAGAATCGTGACCAGATGTTCAGGATGCTGTGCAAGGCGGTGAAAAGTGTCTATGCCTCCGTCTTTTTCAACGGGAGCAGGGCATACATACATACTACAGGAAATCTCCTGAGCGAGGAGAAGATGGCGGTGGTCGTCCAGAGCATCTGCGGTACGGAACATAACGGATATTACTATCCTATGCTTTCCGGGGTGGCGCGTTCAGTGAACTTCTACCCTATAGGCAGCGAAAAGCCTCAGGACGGTATCGTGAATGTGGCGTTCGGGCTCGGCAAAATGGTCGTGGACGGAGGCAATACGCTCCGCTTTTCGCCGAAATCACCCAAAAAGATTCTTCAGCTGTCAGATCCGAAGCTTGCCTTGAGGGATACCCAGAAGACGATGTTTGCCCTCGACCTCAATCCGGCCGCATTCAAGATATCAAAGGATGACGGCATAAACATAGTCAAGAGGACTGTATATGACGGACTTGCTGACTATGATTATCCGGAGCTTGCCGCATCTACCTTCAGTATGACTGACGGCCGTCTTGTCCCTGGTGTCAATGCGGAAGGTGCACGTATCATCAGCTTTGACGCCATTCTGAAATATGGCCGTTTCCCTCTTTCCCGGATACTCAGCGAACTGATGGAGATCTGCCGTAAAGAATTGATGTGTGATGTGGAAATGGAATTTGCATTGGATGTGATACCGGATTCGCACGGGCAGGAATGTGTCCTCAAACTGCTGCAGGTGAGACCTGTGAGCGAATTTGCGGATGACAGCGGCTCGTCTCTCGAAAAGGTTGCGGAAGAAATGGGAGAAACCGTGCTGACATCAGAAAAGGCACTCGGAAAAGGACGGATAACAGGAATGAAGCATATCGTATATGTGTCTCCGGATACCTTTGACAGCGCGCATACAGGGAAGATGGCTGAAGATATCTCACGGATCAATGCGATGATGAAGGACAAAGGCCAGGGATACCTGCTTGTAGGTCCGGGAAGATGGGGATCTTCCGACCCGTGGCTCGGAATTCCTGTATTGTGGAGCGATATTTCGGAAGCGAAGATGATTGTAGAGTGCGGAATACCCGGCTACAGGATCGAGCCGAGTCAGGGTACGCATTTTTTCCAGAACATCACATCTCTTGGAGTAGGATATCTGACCATAGACACCGTTTCCGGTGACGGTGATGTCAATTACGGACTGCTGGATTCAATGGAGACCGTGTACTCCACCGGATACGTCAAAGTCATCGAATTGAAAGATGACCTTGTAGCATATATAGACAGGAAATCCGGAAAGTCTATTGTCGGGCTTCAGAAAGCTTGAACATTACCCCGTCCATAGCAGGGACATTCAGGCGTATTTTCGTCTGCGGATTCAGCATATTGGTTATGGGAAGTTCAAGCCATTCGAAGGCGTGTTCAGGAATAGTCAACTCCATCGCCGCATCCTTTTGGGAGAAATTCATCACGAAAAGCAGGGTCTCATCTTCATGGTCTCTGAGGAAAGCAAAGTGCCTGTGCCTGTCAAACCCTTCTGCGGATGCGTTGCAGTAGCAGAGATCGTACACCATTCCGTTTTTGATTGCCTGATTGCTCCTTGCAAACTGAAGGGCCTTTGAGTATTTGCGGAATATTTCAGCCTCTTCCTGCGAAAGTCCGGCTTTTTCCAACGATTCTTTATCTAAAGTTCCGGATGCGATAGACTTGTATAACCCTTTGTGTATTAAATTGTACAGTTTTTTGATGGAGTCAACGGACCACCAGTCGAATATTGTAGTGCGTCCATCTCTTCCGCTGAATCCTTCTTCGTCCATTCCCCTTTCTCCGAGTTCTTCTCCCATATAAAGCATAAATGGTGCTCTGTTCAAGAACAGGGATACATAGAACGCTGAGAATGAGTTTTTGCCGCTCTTTCCGAAGAAATCGGACGCGAACCTGTGCTCGTCGTGATTTTCAAGGAAGTTGAGCATATATGGCTGGAGATCTCCGAGATATTGCCAGTTTCTTGTGATGCCTTCAGTAGACTGCCAAAGCTCGATCGGGAGACCGTTGTCGTTTACATTCTTGTCTACAATGGTCCTGAGCGTATCGTACAGACCGGATTTGTCATACAGATAGTCAAATCCGACTTCACGTATGTATTTTCTGTAAAGGTCCTTCTGATATACTTCAGCAATGAATATGATATGTGGAAATTCCTCTTTGATCCTGGATATCATCCATTTGAAGAATTCCGGAGGTACAAGCTCCACCATGTCGCACCTGAATCCGTCGACGCCATTCCCTGCCCAGAAACGTACTATTTCATACATTTTTTCCCAAGTGGCAGTGTGCACGTCGCTGTAATTTATCTTGATGGTTTCATACCAGTCGTTGGAGGTCGGTGACGGTGAATAGCAGTTGTTGCCTGTTGCCATAGCGGGTTTTTCGCAATAAGGCTGGAGCAATGCTTTGTATTGTTCCAGGAATTCATCGAAATGTACTGAATCACCTTTCAGATGCAACTGCTCAGCCTGATTTACCATCCATTTCGGCAATATTCTGTATCTGATGCTGAAATCCCGGTTCCTGAGCGCGCGGACCTCTTCATTGAAAACGCTCTTGTCAGGAAGGGAAAGTTCCTGGCCTGGATAATAGTAGAAGTCATTGTCCTGTGTCCAATGTACATTCTTGTCGTCATCCTTACCAAGATCATTGCTGTGGGCCGAAAAATGCCCGTAGTCACGCGACACGTGATTCGGGACGAAATCTATTATGACTTTCAGACCTGCCTTGTGTGTCCTGTCCACAAGAGCGTGGAACTCGGACATCCTGTCTTCAGGAACATCCGCAAGGTAAGGATTTACATCATAATAGTCTGATATTGAATATGGGGAACCAGCTTCCCCTTTGACGAATTGCGGGTGTGAAGCCTCGCATCCTTCTGATATGCTTTTGGTGGAATGACGTATTACCCCGGTGTACCATATATGTGAGCATCCGAGCCATCTGATGTATTCAAGACTAGCATCATCTATGTCCGAAAATTTTCCTGTGCCGTTTTCTTCGAGTGAGCCTCTTATGATGTTTTTTCCGTTGATATTGCCCCATAGGCGCGGCAGCAGCTGGTAAATTATCGGTTTGTCCATAGTGTTGGTCTTAAAATTTTCAATCCGGCGCAAATTTACGCAAAAAAAATGCCATAAAGAACGCTTCATAAAACAAAACAAGAGAGCCTGTTTCAGGCTCTCTTGCATTATGCAGACTTTTGTCTGTCAGTGATTACCACTCAAGGATTTTTTTGAAGTCGTACATCTCAGGATTCTCAATGCCAAGCTCTTTTGCTGCAGCATAGTCATCTTCAGTGATGTAATGTGCGATGTAGTTGTAGTAATTCTGTGCGGTACCTGCATTGATGTCCACTACGCGAGGCGGAATCTTTCCTGTCTCAGGATCCTGAAGCTCAGAAAGATAAAGTGGAGACACGTTGCCGTATGCGTCTACGTAAACCATACATCCTGTCTTGCCTTCGCTGAAAAGCTGGTATACACCCATAGCAAGCTCTGTACAATATGTAAGGTCGTATGCAACAGGGTCCTGGCAACGTACATCATATCCGATCTCTACAGGACGGCTCTTTACCTTAAGGCCTATTTTCTTGAACTCCTTCTCAAGGAGGTCGTTGAAGAGCACTGCCTTTGAAATCTTGCCGAGTTCAGGGTGACCGTGATCATCGTATGTGAAATGGATACCGGCTGCAACTGCCTCTTTGGCTACTCCGTCATCGTGGAACAGACCCTCGGCAGCTACTATGGTACCGTAGTTTATGCCCATGATCTTTCTTTTGAGGATAGCTGAGATAGAAAGCCTGATGATCTTCTCAAGAGTCATTTCAGTCTTGTTGAACATCTCAGGGATGATAGTCATAGGACAGTGAGTAGCCTCTCCGATACCTAAAGCAAGACTTCCGCAAGTACGTCCCATTGCTGATATAATCAGCCAGTTGCCTGATGTGCGTGCATCTTCGTAGATAGTCTTTGCAAGGTGTGCTCCCTCGTTCTTTGCGGAGTTGTATCCGAAAGTAGGGGCATTTGCAGGAAGAGGAAGGTCATTGTCGATTGTCTTAGGACAATGGATGTTGGCGATAGGATAGTTCTTTGCCGCGAGGAATTTTGAAATCCTGTTTGCTGTAGAAGCTGTATCATCACCTCCGATAGTTACAAGAAGCTTGATGTTATTGTCCTTGAAGAGGTCAAGGTTGAAGTTCTCCTCAAAATCCTTGTCGGTAGGTTTGAAACGGCTCATTTCAAGATATGAACCTCCCCTGTTCCAGTAGCGGTCAGCCTTGAAGAAGTCAAGGTCCTCTGTACGTGCGTTCTTGCTGAACAGTCCTGAATATCCTCCGTGAAGTCCGATTACCCTGTAGCCTTTTGAAAGGAATGTCTTGGCAACACTCATTGATACTGAGTTCATTCCAGGAGCCGGACCGCCTCCGCAAAGAATAATAACTGCGTCTTTCATTTTCTTAGAATATTTAAAGTTATACAAAATAAATTCAGTCTTGCCGGCGGGTTTTCCGCGTTTGCGGTGCAAAATTATCTAATTTCGGCAAATTTCAACGAAAAATTCGTTAATTTTGTAAGTTTTATTGAAGTTACGCGCCGTATATGAATATCAGACAGGCAAAAGAGAAAATACAGGAGCTGAAACGCATCATAGCCGAAAACAATCATAGGTATTATGTGGAGAATTCCCCTCTTATCAGTGATTATGACTATGATATGCTGATGAACGAGCTTATTGCCATAGAAAGGATGTATCCGGACCTGATAACTCCGGACTCCCCTACACAGCGTGTCGGAAGCGATCTGTCCGCAGCGAAGAAAAATGAATTCAGGCAATATGCCCACAGATATCCTATGCTTTCCTTGGGAAACACTTATGACATAACTGAAGTGGAGGCATTTGCCGACAGGGCTGAAAAAGGCATCGGAGAGAAGTTTACATTTTCCTGTGAGCTCAAATTTGACGGAACGGCTATCTGCCTGACATACCGCGACGGCAAGCTTTTCCGCGCTCTCACACGCGGTGACGGCACCGTAGGAGACGACGTCACGGAAAATGCCGGACATATCGGCAATATACCGGGGACTCTTAAAGGCTCCGGATATCCTGAGGAGTTTGAGATAAGAGGAGAGGTCTATATGCCTTACAAGGCTTTTGACAGGCTCAACGCTGAACGTCTCAGGGATGAAGACGCGCCTTTCGCCAATCCGCGCAATGCCGCATCAGGATCCCTGAAGCTGATTGACCCGGAAGAGGTCGGTCACAGGGGGCTGGAATGTACCCTTTATCATATTCTTGGGGACAATCTGCCGTTCGCTACGCACAATGAGGCTCTTGAAGCGGCCGCATCGTGGGGACTTCCGGTTTCCGACAAAAGGAAACTCTGTTCAAGCATAGATGAAATTGAGGATTATATAAATTTCTGGGATACGGAGCGGAAGAATCTTCCGTTCGCGACGGACGGCATCGTGATCAAGGTAAATGAACTTCCGTTTCAGCGTTCATTGGGATATACTTCCAAATTCCCACGTTGGGCCGTAGCATATAAATTCAAGGCCGAGCAGGCCCTTACACGGCTCAGGTCAATAGATTACCAGGTCGGACGTACAGGTGCCGTGACTCCTGTCGCCAATCTTGATCCTGTCCCCCTTTCAGGTACTACGGTCAAACGTGCCTCTCTTCACAATTCGGAGCAGATGCAGCTGCTTGACATCCGTATCGGAGACTATGTGTATGTTGAAAAGGGAGGCGAGATAATTCCCAAAATCACCGGGGTGGAACTTTCCAGGCGTGAAGAAGGCACTGCTGTTCCTCAGTTTCCTGCAGAGTGTCCGGTATGCGGCACTCCGCTGGTAAGGGATGAAGGGGAAGCAAAATTCTTCTGTCCGAATTCGGACGGGTGTCCTCCCCAGATAATGGGCAAGCTGGTCCATTTCATCAGCAGGAAAGCTATGAATGTAATAGCCGGTGATGCAACGGTGGAGCAGCTTTACAACCTCGGTCTCGTAAGGACTCCTGCGGATCTGTATGACCTGGACAAACAGGATCTCCTGAGGCTTGAAGGATGGAAAGACCGCTCTGCGGACAGGTTTCTTGAAAGCCTCAATGCGTCCAGGTCGGCAGGCTTCGAGCACGTTCTTTTCGCCATAGGAATAAGATATGTGGGAGAGTCTACGGCTAAGTCGATAGCGCGGCATTTCGGAACGATAGATGCGATTATGGCCGCCGACAAAGACGCGCTTCTTGCCGTCGGAGACGTCGGTGAGGTAATCGCGGACAGCATACTCGGATATTTCTCGGACGAGGCTCACAGAAATGAGATAGAACGTCTGAGGGCGGCTGGACTCAATATGTCAATGGAAGTCCAGGATGCTCCCCTGTCCGATTCTTTGGCGGGGAAGACAATTGTCATCAGCGGAAATTTCAGCATATCCAGAGACGAGATGAAATCTTTGATAGAGCTCCACGGCGGAAAAAACAGCAGTTCTTTGAGTTCCAGGACATCATTTCTGCTTGCCGGCAACAAGCCGGGGCCTGAAAAGCTTAAAAAGGCCGAAAGTCTCGGAGTGCCTGTGATAGACGAAGAGGAGTTCAACAGGATTGCAGGCATAGCACAGGCAGATTCTGCAGGCAACGAGGAAGGCGGACAGCTGTCTTTATTTTAATATGGCGATGATGAGGAGTTTAAGATATTATAAGGACAGGGCGCGCAGATTTTTCTATGATGAAATCTGGCAGGCGGATCTCGAAAGCCTTTCAAGGGCCAAAGCCAGAAGCATCAGATATACAAAGGTGCTCCTGATTACGATAAAGACGTTTTCAGCTGAGAAGATAGGATTCCAGGCTGTTGCACTGAGCTTTTTCGGGACAATGGCCGTGGTTCCGTTCGTTGCTGTGGCATTTGCGGTCACCAACGGTCTCGGGCTGGCGGAAAAGCTGAATACTCTGCTGTAAGCGAATTTTCCCAACAGCCCTGATGTGATAGACAAGGTGCTTGAATTTGCGAGCAACATCATTTCAACGGCACAGGGCAGCGCGATGGGGCTTGTCAGCGCACTTCTTTTCGTATGGCTTGTGATATGGATGATGATGTGCGTGGAGAGAGTGTTCAACAATGTGTGGAGAGTACGCAAGTCACGCAATCTTTTCAAGAGGCTGACGTTCTACATCGTGATACTCGGCATCTCCCCTTTTGTGATGATGCTTTTCTTTTCCGGCTCTATCGTATATACGAATGCCCTGAAAGGAATAGGACTGGGAGTAGCCTATTTCGACACGATATCATCGCTGCTCGCATGGGGGCTTTTCTATGTGATGGCTGCCGCGACATTTTCAGCGATGTACAAACTGATACCGAACTATAAGGTAAAATATAAGGAAGCCCTGCGTGCCGCGCTGATATCAGGCTTCGCCTTCACGCTTCTGCAGTATCTGTATCTTGAGACCCAGGTGTTCGTGACAAGGCTGAATATGATATACGGTGCTGTTGCGGCTATACCTCTTTTTATGTTCTGGATGAATTTCGGATGGTTCATAATACTTTTCGGAGCGGAACTGTCCTATGCGTTCCAGAATGTGAACAATTATAACCTTGATGACTGATTATGAGTTTTTTTGAATTTACACAGCAGGACTATGACGTCATAGCAAGAGAATATGCCGACCTCAAGGAAGCTGCGAAGAAAAGGTGTACGGAGCAGAATGAGATGGATGTCGTGCAGAAGGCCTTTGACTTTGCCAACGAGGCGCACAGAGGAGTCAGGAGACGCTCAGGCGAGCCGTATATACTGCACCCTATAGCCGTGGCCAAGATTGTCGTCAACAATATAGGTCTGGGATACAAGTCCATTGCGGCGGCCCTGCTGCACGATGTGGTGGAAGATACAGACTATACAGTGGATGACATTCGCCATCTTTTCGGTGACAGGATAGCCCTGCTTGTGGAAGGACTGACCAAGATCAAGGTTGTGCTTGACAATGAGGACAAGGCGAAGGAAAGAAGCATACAGGCGGAAAATTTCAAACGCATTCTCCTTACTCTCAATGATGATGTGCGCGTCGTGCTTATAAAACTGGCCGACAGGCTCCACAACTGCCGTACTATAGAATATATG
>VSOK01000036.1 GCA_009774765.1 Bacteroidales bacterium | reverse complement strand
CTTATGAGGGATGCGATCCGGGCCGCTACCTGTGGCTTGAAGGTGAGGCGGGGAAGGAGCTGCGCGGTGAAAGTCCGCTTTCTCTGGAAATGCCTGTAAGAAAATAAAGGACAACGATATGAAAAGAAAATTTGTAGTGGCAGCCTGTGTGATTGCGGTGTTTGGGACCGTATGCGGGTGCACGGGCGACAGAAAGGATCCTGTCGATTATGTAAATCCTTATATGGGAGGTATCAGCCATCTGCTTGTGCCTGCCTATCCTACAGTACATCTGCCGAATGCGATGCTCAGGGTATATCCTGAACGCCATGATTATACTGGAGACAGGATAAAAGGGCTTCCGCTGATTGTTACAAGCCATAGGGGCAAGTCCGCCTTCAACCTTTCTTTCTGGCAGGGGGGAGAGGACGGTCTCAAGCCTTATTACAAATATCATTATGACAATGAGAAAGTAAAGCCTTATTTCTATTCGGTGTATTGTGAGGATGAGGAAGTTGAGGCTTCTTTCGCTCCGTCATACCGCTCGGGAATCTATGAAATCGGGTTCTCAAGGGACGAGGCTCCGTATGTGATAATCAATGCTGCGGACGGTGATGTAATAGCTGAGGGCAATTCCGTAAAGGGGATACAGAGCATAGACGGCAATACGAAGGTCTGTCTTTTTGCGGAATTTGCGGAAACTCCTGTGAAATCGCTGAAGAAATCAGCCGGACGGGATTCCTATGTGGCCCTTCTGTTTCCCGAGGGGACAGAAAAGGTCACTATGAGATACGGAGTGTCGTTTATCGACTGCGTGCAGGCTGAAGACAATATGAGGAAGGAGATCAGCGGGAAAAGCCTTGAGGAAGTGGCTTCGGAAGGACGCGCGGTCTGGAATGAGGCGCTTGGCAGGATCAGGGTAAGCGGAAAGGATGAGGATGACAAGACGGTCTTCTACACTTCACTGTACCGGACATACGAAAGGATGATATGTCTTACGGAGTACGGACGCTACTACAGTGCCTTTGACGGCAGGGTACACGAAGATGATGTACCGTTTTATACGGATGACTGGGTCTGGGACACATACCGTGCTGTGCATCCTTTGAGGATTCTTGTCGAGCCTGAGAAGGAGACTGATATGATAAGCTCATATATAAGGATGTCCGCCCAGATGGAAGACCATTGGATGCCGACATTCCCTGAGGTTACCGGAGACAGCCGCAGGATGAATTCCAACCACGGGGTCGCGTTTGTAGCGGACGCTCTCGCCAAAGGACTGTCCGGATTTGATGTGGAGAAGGCATACGTATACTGCAAAGCCGGAATCACCGAGAAGACACTTGCGCCGTGGTCCGGCGTCAAGGCGGGAGGACTTACGGAATTCTACTGGTCGAACGGGTATATACCTGCATTGCGTGATGGCGAGAAGGAGGTTTATGATGAAGTCCATCATTTCGAGCGCAGGCAGCCGGTGGCGGTGACATTGGGCACAGCCTATGACGAATGGTGTCTGTCGCGTGTGGCCGAAGCTCTGGGAAATGAACAGGATTATAAGTATTTCTCGGATGGAAGCTACAAATACCGCAACATATTCAATCCGGAGACGCTGTTTTTCCATCCGAAGGATTCTGACGGGAACTTTCTCCAGCCTTTCGATTATGTCCGTTCCGGCGGATTGGGGGCGCGCAATACCTACGATGAGAACAACGGATGGATATACAGATGGGATGTCCCTCACAATATAGCTGACCTTATCTCTCTTTTCGGAGGCAGGGAAAAGTTTGTGGAAGAGCTTGACAGGATGTTCGATACCCCTTTGGGAAGCAGCAAATTCGAGTTTTTCTCCCAGCTTCCTGACCATACCGGCAATGTGGGCCAGTTCTCTATGGCCAATGAACCGAGTATGCATATACCTTATCTGTACAATTATGCAGGACAGCCGTGGAAGACCCAGAAAAGGGTGAGGACTCTGCTCAGACAGTGGTTCCGCAATGATGTTATGGGAATACCCGGAGATGAGGACGGGGGAGGACTGTCTTCTTTCGTGGTGTTCTCGATGCTGGGATTCTATCCTGTGACTCCGGGGCTTCCTATGTATGTCATCGGATCTCCTGTATTCGAGAAGGCTGAGGTGCAGCTCGGCAACGGGAACTCCTTTACTGTCTCCTGCAGGAATTATGCTCCTGAGAACAAATATATCCAGTCTGCATCATTGGACGGGAAACCGTTTGACAGATGCTGGCTTGGCCACGATGAAATCTCCGGTGGAGGACATCTGGAGTTCGTTATGGGGCCGAGACCGAACAAGGAGTGGGCTGCAGGAAGCGTTCCTCCGTCATTTGAAATCAAATAAATCCCAATATTATGAAAAGAATCTTGTCAATTTTTATGCTTTGGGCAGCGGTTGCAGTCATGCCGCTTTTGGCCCAGGAACCGATCCAGAAAGCGGCTGTCAAAGAAGTTGAGGCTACCGTAGGACAATACAAATGTGCAAAACAGGGCTCATATATGCCTTCGTTCGCCTCCGACAGGACTGACAGGCCGGTGAAGAATGTCATCCTGATGATAGGTGACGGTATGGGGCTTGCCACTGTGGCTACTGCTATGTATGCCAACGGGGGAGAGCTGACTATGACCAATCTGCAGACTACAGGCTTTGTCCGTACCCAGTCCGCGGACAGCTTTACTACTGATTCTGCCGCTTCTGGAACAGCCTATGCTACAGGGCAGAAGACATATAACAACGCTGTGGGACTCGGGGCGGACAGGAATGTCATTGAGAATATTCCGGAGAAGCTGGAAGAGTCCGGTATAGTTTCAGGAATCGTCTCCACGGACAATCTTGACGGGGCGACTCCGTCTGCATTTTTCGCCCATCAGGCGCACAGGAATATGTCTAAGGAGATATGGGCTGATATGCCGATGAGCAAGCTGACATTCTTCTCTGCCGGTTCTCAGGAGGAATTTGAGAAACAGCCTTCAAGTACAGTTTCCGCAATTCTGGACAATTTTACTGTGGTGCATTCTGCTGATGCGAAGAAGGCCATAAAGAAATCAAAACGTCTGGGCTACCTTCCTCCTGCTTCTGAGACTACATACAAGGTGAAAGGACGCGGGAATTACCTTCCGGAGACTACAGAAATGGCCATAGAATACCTGTCGGCAAGGAGTGACAAGGGATTTTTCCTTATGGTTGAAGGCGCGCGTATAGACAAGGCGGCCCACAGCAATGACTATGGGTCTATGATAGAGGAGACTCTTGATTTCGACAAGGCTGTAGAGGCTGCTGTACGTTTTGCTGAGCAGGACGGCAATACTCTTGTCATAATTTCCGCGGATCATGAGACGGGTGCCGTGTCTTTGCGTAGCGGCGATATGGAGAAAGGAAAGGTAAAGGGAGTATATGTGTCAAGGGGACATACTCCGATTATGGTTCCTCTGTTCGCTTTCGGTCCTCATTCCATGGATTTCTCCGGAATGCAGGAGAACAGTGACGTGAGCAACAAGATCGTAGATCTTCTGCTTGGAAAGTAGTGCCGGGTTTGCCTGTCAGTCAAATTGATTGAAAAGGGCAGACTTGGCGTCTGAAGGCATACGCCAGTCTCCACGTGGAGACAGGGTTACACTTCCTACTTTCGGACCGTCCGGCATACAGCTTCTTTTGAACTGCTGGCTGAAAAATCTTCTTATGAAGGTTTTCAGCCATTTTTTTATTGTGTCCCTGTCGTATGCACCTGCAAACGCCTTCTGTGCAAGGAACATAATCTTTTCCGGAGAACATCCGAATCTGAAAAAATGGTACAGGAAGAAGTCGTGCAGCTCGTATGGACCCACAAGGTCTTCCGTTATCTGCGCAATCTGCCCGTTCTCGTCGGCAGGGAGCAGCTCCGGGCTTATCGGGGTGTCGATTATGTCTGAAAGTATCTCCTTTGTGCTTCTGCCGTGCCTGTTCTGATCTGTCCCCGCGTCAAAACGGTTGTCGGCCGCCCATTTGACAAGATGGCGGACAAGAGTTTTCGGAATACCTGAATTCACGGCATACATAGACATATGGTCTCCGTTATATGTGGCCCAGCCGAGGGCAAGCTCTGAAAGGTCACCGGTACCTACCACTATTCCGCCTGTCTGGTTGGCGATGTCCATAAGTATCTGTGTCCTTTCGCGCGCCTGTGAATTTTCGTATGTCACGTCGTGGCCGGTCTTGTCGTGTCCGATGTCCTGAAAATGCCTGTCACATGCTGCTGTGATGGATATTTTCCGTGATGTTGTCCCCAACGCGTCCATAAGGTCCTCAGCGTTGCTCCTGGTGCGGTCCGTGGTGCCGTATCCGGGCATTGTGATTCCTATTATCCTGTCACGGGACCATCCGAGCCTGTCAAAGGCAAGCACCGTCACAAGAAGTGCCAATGTGCTGTCAAGACCTCCTGAAATGCCAATTACTGCACTGGAGCAGTTGATATGCGCGAGTCTTGATGCAAGTGCCGTCACCTGGATCGAGATGATTTCCCTGCATCTTTCCATTGTCTCCTGTCCTCCTGGCACGAACGGCATTCTGTCTATATGCCTGTGGAATGCTTTTGAAAAATCTGTCCTGAACAGATCTCCTGTCTCCACGGTTTTGTAGCTGCCGGCAAAATTGCCTGTCCCGTCAGGATTGACGGCCCCGAACGTGTTGGATTTGCGTCTGAGGACGGAAAGCCTTTCGTAGTCTATGTCAGCCATTGTCATGGAATCTTCCATCAGGAATCTTTCATTCTCACATAGTATTGTGCCGTTCTCGCATATCATTGATGAGCCGGCATATACCAGGTCCTGGGTGGATTCGCCGTACCCTGAGGAACAATAGACATATCCAGACACGGTACGTGCGGACTGCTGGGATACCAGATTTCTTCTGTATGAGTGCTTTCCGAGCACTTCATTGCTTGCGGACAGGTTGACGGTTATCTGCGCCCCTGCTATGGAGTGATATGATGACGGCGGGACAGGTGTCCAGAGGTCTTCACAGATTTCGACGCAGAACGAAGTCTCTCCTATGGAGAATATCTGGTTTGGAGTCACATTGCATTTGAATCTGCTGCAGTAGAATGAGTTGTCTCCGAGGAAATCCTTTCCGGAAGCGAACCAGCGGGATTCGTAGAATTCATTGTAGTCAGGCAGCCATATTTTCGGAACTATTCCGCAGACCTTTCCGCTGCGTATCACGACAGCACAGTTGTACAGTCTGTCCCTGAGTCTGACAGGGGAGCCTACTACAATCGTCAATGCCTTTCCGCGGCTGTGCTCCATTATCTTTTCGATACCCTTTTCTGCTTCTCTTATGAGCAGTTCATGTCCGAAAAGGTCACCGCAGGTGTATCCTGTAATGCACAGTTCCGGGAATACGAGAAGGGACACCTCCTCTTTTTCAGCTTTTGTGACAAGTTCGCATATAGCCTTTGTATTGGCCTGTGTATCGGCAACCTTTACAACCGGCATAGCTGCGGCCGCCCTGATAAATCCATAGTTTGTACCCATAGTCTGTCCGTATTGGACTGCAAAGATATAGGTTATTTCAGAAAGAGGGTGACTTTGCAGCCAAAATATCTTTTCTGAAGCTGAATATTTGGATGAAGTCTTTTGGAAGTCGTATGACGGGTAAATGCAGTCAAGGTCGTCGTTACCTGCAAAGACAGGAAGGGAACTTCTCTGGATTTCAGTCTCAGGGCTTTTTAATGACATAAAAACAGTAACTTTGTATTATGAAACCTCAAAAGATAATGTTGCCGATGGCGCTGCTTGCAGCAGGCGGTGCCGTTGTTCCTGCAGCCGGGAAAAAGGCTGACAAAAGACCGAATATCATCGTTGTCCTTGTAGATGATATGGGGTATTCCGACCTGGGATGCTACGGCGGTGAAATACAGACTCCGAACCTGGACCATCTTGCAAGCGAAGGAGTACGGTTCACCCGTTTCTACAATACGAGCCGCAGCTGTCCGACAAGGGCATCCCTTCTGACCGGACTGTACCAGCACCAGGCCGGAATCGGGAGAATGACTTTCGATGACAATCTTCCGGGATACCGCGGGACCCTGTCACGCGATGCCGTCACCATTGCCGAGGTCCTGAAGATGGCGGGATACAGGACAAGTATGGTGGGCAAATGGCATATAGCTGAGACTCCTCTGCGCAAGGACCAGCGTGACTGGCTCAACCATCAGGTATTCTACGATACGTTCTCTGATCTCAGCAACTATCCTGTCAACAGGGGATTTGATACCTGCTATGGTACTATCTACGGGGTGGTCGACCATTTCGATCCGTTCAGCCTTGTTGAAGGGGAAGTGCCTGTAAAGGAGGTTCCTGAAGGGTTCTATCTGACACAGGCTCTCTCGGACAGGGCTGTGGCTGAAGTGAAGGAGTATGCGGAAGATGACAGGCCGTTCTTTATGTATCTTGCCTATACGGCCCCTCATTGGCCTCTTCACGCTCTTCCTGAGGATATAGAAAAATACAAGGATACATATACTGTCGGATGGCAGGCCATACGTGACGCAAGGTACAGACGCCAGCAGGAAATGGGGCTTTTCGGCAATCAGGAGGACTTCCTTTCCGAATTCCATTTCAAGGACAGATGGGAGGACAATCCGACGGCTGAATGGGATGCCCGTGCAATGGCGGTGCACGCTGCAATGGTCGACAGGATTGACCAGGGTATAGGCCAGATTGTAGCTGCCTTGAAGGAGACCGGCCAGCTTGACAATACATTGATTCTGTTTATGTCTGACAATGGATGCAGCAATGAGGTCTGCCAGAACTACAGTCCGGGAGACAATGACCGTCCCGATATGACACGTGACGGACGTGAAATGGTATATCCTAAAAACAAGGAAGTGCTGCCGGGACCGGAGACGACATACGCTTCTCTCGGCGCGAAATGGGCGAATGTGGCCAACACTCCATTCCGTTTCTGGAAGGCTAAATCATACGAAGGAGGCATTTGTACTCCTATGATTGCACATTGGCCAAAGGGAATAAAGAAAAATGTCGGAGGATTCACGGCAGAGCAGGGGCACGTTATGGATATAATGGCGACCTGTGTGGAGATTGCCGGAGCGGAATATCCGGAGAAATACAAAGGCCACGACATCATTCCTATGGAAGGTATCAGCCTTGTGCCTGTATTCCGTACAGGTCACCGTGAAGGACACGGATATCTCGGCTTCGAGCATTTCAATGAACGTGCTTTCCTGGGTGCTGACGGCTGGAAAATAGTCCGTCCCGGCAACAGGGCCGAGTGGGAACTTTACAATCTTAATGAGGACCGCAGCGAGCAGCATAACCTTGCGTCCGAATATCCGGAGAAAGTGGCAGAAATGGTGAAAGCATATCAGGAGTGGGCTGAAAGATGCCTGGTGGAGCCTTATCCGGGACAGCATAAGACAAAGAAGTAAAAAACCAATTATTTATATAAGATGAATAAAAATCTGATAATTCTCTCTGCGGCAGCGTTGGCCGCTTTTGCGGGGTGCGGTGATGCGGTCAGGGAAGCGGACACATCCCTTTCCAACGGAATACGTCCGCCTGCGGCTCCGCTTGTGACAGTGGACCCTTATTTTTCAATATGGTCATTTACAGATGAGGTGAACGGATCTGTGACACGTCACTGGACAGGAAAAGAGCATCCTCTTACAGGTGCCGTACGTGTGGACGGACGTACCTACAGGGTGCTCGGACAGGAAGCGGCACGTCTGATACCGGTGCTTCCTACCATTTCTTTTGAGCAGTGGGAAGCCCGCTATGTGATGGACAGAGTCCCTCAGGGTGACTGGACTTCTCCGGATTATGATGACAGCAGGTGGGAGACCGGTCCGGGAGCATTCGGCTCAATGGATATGCCTTCCGTAGGGACCCGTTGGGACGGAGATGACAGGGATATATGGGTAAGACGCTCGTTCGATCTGGACGAGGACCTTACGCAGTCACCGTTGATTATGGAATATTCCCACGATGACGTTTTTGAACTGTATGTAAACGGAGTGAAAGTCGCTGATACCGGCAACAGATGGCGCAACAATGTGGTCATCGATCTGCCGGAGGCAGCGAAAAGGACATTGAAGCCTGGCAAGGTCACGATTGCTGCACATTGCCACAATACGGTAGGCGGCTCGTATGTTGACTTCGGACTTTTCAAAAAGGATGACGGGGGCCGGTTTATGGACGTTGCGGAGCAGGTCTCTGTTGATGTCCTCCCTACACGCACTGTATATACGTTCCTTTGCGGAGGAGTTGAGGTGGATATGATATTTACTGCACCTCTTCTTATGGATGACCTTGACCTTATGTCTCGTCCGGTGAACTATCTTACATATCAGGTCCGTTCTGCCGACGGCAAGGAACACGATGTCCAGGTCTATTTTGAAGCTTCTCCGGAACTTGCAGTCCACAGCACAATCCAGCCTGTGGTGTCAGAAAGGGGAAGTCTTGACGGAATAGACTATGTCCGTACCGGAACGGTGGAGCAGAATGTTCTCGGACGCAAAGGCGACAATGTGCGCATTGACTGGGGATATTTCTATCTCGGAACACCTTCCGGAAAGGGATGTACCGCCATCGGGGATTATTTCGATATGAAAAACACCTTCAATGAAAGCGGTGCTCTTGCGGAGTCGGAGGAGACCATTATGACTGGAAATATTCTCAAGGACCGTATTTCTCTTGCCTATGCCAATGATCTCGGCAAAGTCGGCTCAAAGACGGTTTCGGACTATGTCCTCCTTGCATACGATGACATCTGGTCAATCCAGTATTTCGGAGAGAACCTCAGGCCTTATTGGAATAGAAATGAAGACAGGACAATAACAGGCGAAATGTCAGCAGCCGCTTCTGCATACAATTCAATAATGAAAGACTGTGCAATGTTTGACATAAATATGATGGCTGAGACAGAAAAGGCTGGAGGCAGGAAATATGCGGAGCTTTGCGCGCTTGCATACAGGCAGGCGATAGCTGCGCACAAGCTTGTGGAGTCGCCTGACGGAGATCTTCTGTGGCTTTCAAAAGAGAATTTTTCCAATGGCTCGATCGGTACGGTTGATGTGACATACCCTTCTGCTCCTCTGTTCCTGTACTATAATCCTGAGCTGGCAAAGGGTCTGCTGAACCATATATTCTACTACAGCGAAAGCGGAAAATGGAAGAAGCCTTTTGCGGCGCACGATGTCGGGACATATCCTCTTGCGAACGGACAGACCTACGGCGGTGATATGCCTGTGGAGGAGAGCGGAAATATGCTTGTGCTGACAGCCGCAATAGCCAAGGCTGAGGGTAATGCAGAATACGCCGCCAGACATTGGGATGTGCTCACAGTATGGACGGATTATCTTGTGGAATATGGTCTTGATCCTGCGAACCAGCTTTGTACAGATGACTTTGCTGGACATTTCGCCCACAATGCCAACCTTTCCGTCAAGGCTATCATGGGCATAGCTTCATACGCTATGCTGGCGGATATGCTCGGCAAGGGTGATGTGGCTGAAAAATATATGTCAAAGGCACGTGAGATGGCCGACGAATGGAAAGAGATGGCTGCTGACGGCGACCATTACAAGCTCACTTTCGACAAGAGCGGAACCTGGAGCCAGAAGTACAATCTCGTATGGGATAAGCTTCTTGGATTCAATATCTTCGATCCGGAGATAGCGCGTACTGAAATAGCATATTATCGCACGAAGCAGAATGTCTACGGACTTCCTCTTGACAGCCGACGCACCTATACGAAGACTGACTGGATTATGTGGACGGCCACTTTGGCTGATGACAAGGCTGTGTTTGAGGAGTTCATAGCTCCTGTACATAAATTTATGGACGAGACTGTCAGCCGTGTTCCTATGTCGGACTGGGTATTCACCGATTCGCCGCGTCAGACCGGTTTCCAGGCGCGTTCAGTAGTCGGAGGCTATTGGATAAAGATGCTGGAAAATTAAAATGTTTTGCTATATTGGCAGTCTGATTATAACGGAAGCAGTTTTGAAATGTCTCATTCTTTTGTGATGGTGGATCAAAACTGCTTCATAAAAGTTTGTAAGTGTGAAAATTTTTTATGCAGTGGTTCTGGCTGCCGTTGCGGTAGCCTGCCAGAGACCGGATTCAGAGCCGGTCAAAAAACCGTCCGGTCCCGTGTGGGCTGAGATTTCGTGGAACAGTATCGCTGACAGCTGTACTTTTGTGCTTGTCGACAATTTTCTTGACAAGAAAAAGGGTACATTCTGGGCTTCCCCGGGAAATGCCGGCAATGATTCAGAGTTTATCTATTGGCAGCAGGCACACGCCCTGGATGTGCTTGTGTGGTCATACGAAAGGATCAAGGACAGCAATCCGGAGCTTGCGGCTGAATACAGACGGTATTTTGAACTGTGGTTTGACAATGATGCCAACAACTACAACAATTCAAGGGAGTCTGACGGAGTCCACGGAGGCTTCTACAACGCCTATACAGACGATATGTGCTGGATATGTCTTACTATGATGCATTTGTCTGAGGCTTTGGGTGATGACAAATATGCCACTGTGGCAAAGGTTGTATATGACAATTACATCATTCCGAGAAAGGTTGCCGGAGGGGGACTGCCCTGGACAAATGAAGAGGGGAAGACCGGACAGAATGCCTGCACGAATTCTCCGGGATGTCTTCTTGCTGCAAAACTCTATGTCCGTTTCCAGGAGGACAGATATCTTAATGACGCATTGGAGCTTTATTCATTTATGTACAACAAAAGGCTTTCATCTGATTTCAGGGTTGAGGAACCTCCTTTGACCTATACTCAGGGAACTTTTGGAGAAGCCTGCCGTCAGCTTTACCATATTACCGGAGACAGGAAATATATGGATGTTGCGGAAAGAGTGCTTCAATATGCTTTCATAAGCGACAGATGCACTACCAACGGACTTTTGAGAAGTGAAGGGGAGTCTGTTGACCAGAGCATATTCAAGGCTGTGCTTATACCTTACGCCGTGAATTACTGTCTTGACGAGAAAGGCATCAAAACGATAAGGGACAATCTGAAGAATCTGATTGAGACCAATGCGAAGGCTCTCAACAGGTCGCTTGAAAGGGCTGCCTGGCCGCAGATGTATGCCAACTACTATTGGGGAAAACCTTTTGACAGGAGCAAGATGGCATCTATGGGCGCGCAGACAAGCGGTGCTTCGCTTATGGAGGGTATCGCGAGACTGAAAAAATAGACTGGTATGCGCCATACGGTATGATTGTGTTCCGGTGACATTTTATACTGTCAGCCGGTGTTCAATATGTCCATTATACCCGGATGTCTCTGACCCATATAAAACAAATAAGCCGACTAAAATTTTAGTCGGCTTATTTGTTTACTGTATAAATCGTGGAGAATTAAAGTTCTTCAAAGTTTACATCCGAGAAGTTCTCTCCGTTGTTGTCGCTGTCTTTGAGGCAGTTGGTCCTGATGTAGTCGATGACCTCCTGAAGTCCGGTGGCAAATTTTTCAAAATCCTCCTTGTAAAGGAAAATCTTATGCTTGTCGTATGCGAAATGACCGTCCCTTTCGACTTTGCGCTTACTCTCGGTAATCGTCAGGTAATAATCATTCCCTTTGGTCGCCTTGACATCGAAGAAATAAGTGCGCTTACCGGCCCTGATGGGTTTGGAATAAATATCCTCGCCTGAACGCTCCTGAGCATTAGCTCCATCAAAATCCTCACTGTACATTGTATATAATTTTTAAGTAAATCTTCGCAAAATTAAGGATTTTTCTGAAAATGCGTATATCTTTGCAGGAAATTTTGAATAAAATTATGCTTAACAGAAGGATTTTAAGGATAAAGGCATTTAAGGTCTTGTACAGCAGCGTGTTGTCGGGAAGTGTATCTTTGTCGGAGGCTGAGGCTCAGCTTGATATGTCTTGTGAGGCCACAAGAGACCTGTATGTGTATATGATGGGAATCGTTTCTCCGTTGACGGCTGTCGCAAAAGAAAGAATAGAGTCATTGAAAAGGAAATTCAATCCTACGGAGGAGGAGAAAAATCCTAATATGAAATTTGCGGAAAACGCTCTTGCCGCAATGCTTGATGAAGACCAGGATTTTCAGAAGATATTCAAGAAAAGGAAATTTTCGTGGGACCAGTATGACCTGTGTCTCAAAAAGATATACTCTTCAATGCAGTCGAAGCAGTATTTCCAGGACTATATGGCTTCAGAGGAATCTTCGCTTGCCGAGGACTGCCGTCTGTTCATAAAAATCTTTGAGAATGAATTTGTGGACAATACTGATATCGGGCAGATCCTTGAGGATATGTCGATCTATTGGAATGATGACCTGGCATATTCCCTGACATACTGCTGCAGAAGCCTCGAATCGATAGCCAAAGGCAGGAGATGGGAGCTTCCTCCTCTGTACCAAAGCGATATGAAGACTGCTCCGGGCATAGAAAGCGACAGGAGATTTGTACACAAGCTTCTTCAGAATGCATACGGCGGCTATCAGAAATATTCAGGAATGGTATCCGAGACCGTATCCAACTGGGACCAGGACAGGATCGTGTCCACCGATATGGCGCTGATTGTATGTGGACTGGCGGAGGCTGAGAATTTCCCGTCAATACCGGTAAAGGTGACTATCAACGAGTATGTTGAAATATCGAAGTTCTACGGTACTCCAAAAAGCCGTATATTTGTCAACGGACTTCTCGACAGGCTTGTGCAGAAGCTCGCTGCTGACGGCAGGATACAGAAAATCAACTGAATTTGAATCAATTAAATTATACTGAAATGAATTTTATGACATTTTTCTTGCAGGCGCAGCCTGCAGCAGCGCAGCCCGGTGGCGGTTGGTCAATGTGGGTGATGCTTATCCTCATAATAGTCGTTATGTGGTTCTTTATGATCCGTCCTCAGCGCAAGCAGCAGAAGGAACTCCAGAAATTCCGTGACGGATTGAAAAAGGGAGACAAGATCGTGACTATCGGCGGTATCTATGGAACTGTCGCAGAGATAAAGGAGAAAACTCTTCTTATAGAGATTGACAGCAATGTCAAGATCAAAGTAGACAAGAATTCTGTTGTCAAGGATTTTTCCGAGGCTCAGCAGCAGTAATCCGAGATTATATTGTAGATGAAGGAGTTATTCGGCAGGATACTTCGGTCTTTGAATATCAACGGGAGAGATCTACCGCTTTTGCTGTTTTCTCTCCTGTTGGCTTTCAGTATATGGCTGATCTACAATCTCGCTTTGAAATATACCGATTTCCTTCAGGTCCCGGTTGTTGCCAGATGCAATATCGAGGGGCATTCCGCCGTATCTTCCAACAGGAACGACGTCATCGCAAGATGCAGGACGACAGGATATAACATAATGAGGATAAAGTCCTTCAGCGGCAAGACCGGAGTGGAGATACCTTTCTCGAAGATGCATCAGAAATCTTCAGAGATTTTTTATGTGACATCAAATGACCTTCAGGAATATACGCTCCTGATTTTCGGGGAGAATGTCACGGTCGAATCATTTCTGACAGACACTTTGTTTTTCCGTTTCCCTTTTGAAACATCAAAGAGAGTCCCTGTCAGGCCTGTAGGCGACATTGATCTTGAACCTCAGTATTCCGTTTCAGGTGAACTTCGTATAGAGCCTGACTCCGTCACCATATATGGGGAACCATACAGGCTCGAAAAGATTGATTATGTCTATACGGAGCCTGTGAAGCTTTCCGGTGTCAGATCCGGAGTCCGCGGAATGGTCCGGCTTGAAAAAATCAAGGGAATCAGACTTTCCGATGATTCTGCGGAATATTCTGTCGATGTCGTCAGGTATGTCGAAATCCCGTCAGTCGTCAACATATCTTCACGCAACGTACCAAAAGGCAAGGATATGATGATATTCCCGTCTTCGGCCCAGGTCCTGTACAAATGCGTATTCCCTTATGCCGGAGATTCCACAGATGAAGTGCAGTTCTATATCGATTACAATGATTTCATCAGTTCAAGGAGCGGGAAATGCGTTGTGAGGACAGACGCGCTTCCGGAAGACATAATAGGCTATAAAATTGAACCGCAGGTATTTGAATGTGTAATGAGCGAAAGATAATCACTCTTGCAGTGACAGGAGGTATAGGGAGCGGCAAGTCACTTGTCTGCTCCTTTTTGTCAGAAAAGGGGATTCCAGTCTATGATTCGGACAGCAGGACAAAGGCTCTTTATGACTCTGACCATATCCTGGTGATGCGTATGGCGGAAGCTGTAGGCACGAAAATAACCGGAGATGACGGTATGCTGGACAGACGCCTTCTTGCTTCAGTTATTTTCTCCGATTCGCAGGCATTGGCCAGGATAGAGTCCATCGTGCATCCTGCCGTACTTCGTGATTTCCTTTCCTGGGCTGACGGATATGCTGTACAGGGATGCGGAAGCGGAGTTGCAGAACGGAAAATCCCGTTTGTCGTGATGGAGTCGGCAATAATTCTGGAAAAGCCGCTGTTCAAGGACGCCTTTGACTTTACATTGCTGGTGGATGCTCCTCTGGAGACAAGGATCGGACGTGCAATGGCACGTGACGGAGTCTCCCGCGAGTCCGTGCTTGCGAGGATGGGGAAGCAGAAGCTGCTGAATGACATTTCAGAAGGCAGGGCGGTTCCTGATGACGACTATGTCATATTGAATGACGGGGATGAAATATCGTCGAGAAAGAGAACAGATGCTTTCTATGAAAATATGATATCAGGAGTAATTTGATTATATTTACAGGTTATCGGAAACTGTTTCCTGATAATTGATTTTTGCGCTTGTTATGAAAAAGGCTTTGATTACCGGAATAACCGGACAGGACGGATCCTATCTTGCAGAATTCCTGCTTGAGAAAGGATATGAGGTACACGGACTTCTCAGGAGGAGTTCATCATTCAATACCGGACGCATCGACCATCTGTACTTTGACGAATGGGTGCGTGATATGCAGCAGAAACGCAGCATCAATCTGCATTGGGGTGATATGACCGACAGCAGTTCGCTTATCCGTATCATACAGACTGTACAGCCGGATGAAATATACAACCTTGCTGCACAGAGCCATGTTAAAGTCAGCTTTGATGTCCCTGAATATACGGCAGAGACTGATGCGGTGGGGACTCTGCGTCTTCTTGAGGCGGTGAGGATTCTCGGGATGGAGCACAGGACAAGGATCTACCAGGCTTCCACATCGGAGCTTTACGGTCTTGTGCAGGAAGTCCCTCAAAAGGAGACCACGCCTTTCTATCCCCGTTCTCCTTATGGGGTGGCAAAGCTTTACGGGTTCTGGATAACAAAGAACTACAGGGAGAGCTACGGGCTTTTTGCCGTAAACGGAATCCTTTTCAACCATGAAAGCGAGCGCAGGGGGGAGACTTTCGTCACAAGGAAGATAACACTTGCCGCAAGCCGTATCGCGGCCGGGCTCCAGGACAAGCTCTATCTTGGCAATCTCGGCGCAAAACGTGACTGGGGATATGCCAGGGACTATATCGAATGTATGTGGCTGATGCTTCAGGCGGATAAGCCCGATGATTATGTGATAGCCACCGGAGAGCAGCATACGGTACGTGAATTCTGTGAACTCGCTTTCCGTGAGGCAGGCATCGAACTGGAATGGCAGGGGACAGGCATAGAGGAAAAGGGACTCAGCAGAGCCGACGGACGTGTGCTTGTGGAAGTCGATCCCAAATATTTCCGTCCAGCGGAGGTTGAGACCCTTCTTGGAGATCCGACCAAAGCGAAGACCGAACTCGGTTGGAATCCGCGCAAGACTTCATTTGAGGACCTTGTGAAGATAATGGTCCGCCATGATATGGAATATATCAAAGGAGGGGCAAGATAATGTGCAGTCTGGACAGGAATTCAAAGATTTATGTCGCCGGGCACCGTGGTCTGGTAGGCTCTGCGATCTGGAACAATCTGAAGTCACGTGGATATTCAAATCTGACAGGAAGGACCCATCAGGAGCTTGATCTTCTTGACCAGACGGCGGTACGCAGATTTTTTGACGAGGAAAGGCCGGATGCGGTAGTGCTTGCGGCGGCATACGTTGGAGGCATTATGGCCAACCTCCAGTACAGGGCGGACTTCATCTGGCGTAATCTCCAGATCCAGCAGAATGTAATCGGTGAAAGCTGGAGGTACGGAGTGAAAAAACTGCTTTTTCTCGGGTCCACATGCATCTACCCGAAGGATGCGCCGCAGCCTATGACGGAAGACTGTCTGCTTACATCTCCTCTGGAATATACTAATGAGCCGTACGCTATCGCCAAGATTGCAGGGCTTAAGATGTGCGAGAGCTTCAATCTTCAATACGGCACTGATTATATTGCTGTAATGCCGACCAACCTTTATGGTCCCAACGACAATTTCCATCTGGAAAACAGTCATGTACTTCCAGCTATGATCCGAAAGATACATCTTGCGAAATGCCTTGAAAACAATGACTGGAATATGGTGAGGAAGGATCTGGGACGCAGGCCGGTCGGGATGAAAAAGGATGGCGGGACAGTTGTGGCGGACAGTGATTCGTCCAAAGAGCTGATAGCGGAAGTTCTCGAACACTATGGAATATATCCGGGCTGCGTCAGGTTGTGGGGCAGCGGAAAGCCTATGAGGGAATTCCTCTGGAGCGAGGATATGGCGGATGCGAGTGTGCATGTACTGCTGAATGTAAGTTTTAAGGATCTGGCCGGAGCGGCGTTGCCCAATCGGGACGGAATAATGGAAGTGCGAAACTGCCATATCAATGTGGGGACAGGCAAAGAGTTGAGCATCAGGGAAGTGGCTGAGAAAATAGTTGATGTGACCGGATTTGCTGGTACGCTCAGCTGGGACTCTTCAAAACCGGACGGCACTATGAGGAAACTGACCGATGTGTCAAAGCTGCATTCTCTCGGATGGCATCACAAGGTGGAGACAGATGAGGGGATACGCCGTCTGTATGACTGGTATTTAAGTGATCTTGAAAGATAAATACTCTGCTATGAAATATAATTTTGATGAAATTGTACCGCGCAAAGGTACGAATTCTGTGAAATGGGACAGCCGCGGCTATGACGACGTGATTCCTATGTGGGTCGCGGATATGGACTTCGAGACTGCTCCTGCCGTCAAGGAAGCGGTGATTAAACGTGCCGGGCACGGTGCTTTCGGATACACCCACGTGCCGGATGAATACTATGCCTCAGTGATAAGATGGTTCGGGAGACGTCACGGATTCAAGATAGAGAAAGAATGGATATTGTATATTCCGGGAATCGTGCCCGCATTGTCGGCTATCGTGAAGGCGATGACAGTACCATGTGACAAGGTCATCATACAGACTCCCGTGTACAACTGCTTCTTCTCGTCAATAAGAAACAACGGATGTGAGATTCTTCCAAATCCTCTTGTGTATAAGGATAATACGTATTCAATAGATTTCGATGACCTTGAGCGAAAGGCTGCTGATCCTGCGGCGAAAGTTATGATTTTGTGCAATCCCCACAATCCTGCAGGACGTGTCTGGACAAGGGAAGAACTCAGCAGGATAGGGGATATCTGCCTCATGAACAACGTGTTTGTGCTTGCTGATGAAATACATTGCGAACTGACATATCCGGGACGGGACTATACTCCGTTTGCCTCGCTTTCAGATGAGTTCCGTATGAATTGCGCAGTATGCAGCTCTCCGAGCAAGGCTTTCAATATCGCTGGACTTCAGATTTCCAACATAGTCTGTGCAGACCCTGTGGCAAGGGCAAAAATCGACCGTGCCATAAATGTCAACGAGGTCTGTGATGTGAATCCTTTCGGAGTGCTTGCGCTTATGGCCGCGTATGATGAAGGGGAGGAATGGCTTGATGAACTGAGAGCCTATATTTATGAAAACTATCTGATTTTCAAGGATTTCTTTGAGAAGAAACTGCCTGATTTCCCTGTCCTTCCTCTGGAAGGGACATATCTTGCCTGGGTCAACTGCTCCATTCTCGGAACCGGTTCTCAGGAGATAGAGGACAGGCTTATAGACGAAAACAAAGTCTGGGTCAATGCAGGTGTGCATTATGGCCCGGACGGTGACAGTTTTGTAAGAGTAAACCTTGCCTGTCCGCGAAGCATATTGCTTGAAGGGCTTGACAGGCTTTATAAAGGATTTACTGCTATGAAACAAGAATCAAGGGCGTAGACCGCTTCCTCCCTGAAGGGTGATCGTCTCACCTGTGACGTATGAAGCCTCATCGCTTGCAAGAAAAACGCATACTCTTCCGATATCCTGTGTAGGATCGGCAAAACGTCCGAGAGGTATGCCCTGGATAGTCTTTTCATAGAGATCCGGGTATGCCTCTTTCCATTCTTTCAGGCTTTCTGTCATAGCAAGAGGGCACACTACGTTTACTCTGATTCCGTCAGGACCCCATTCGGCTGCCGCTACTCTGGACATACCGCGGATTCCCTCCTTGGCTGCCGCGTATGACGACTGACCGAGCTTGCCGAAAAGTCCTGCTCCGGATGCGAAATTGATGACGGAGCCTTTTGTCCGTTTCAGATGAGGATAGCATTCCCTCATATAGAAGAAAGCCGCATAAAGTCCTGAATATATTGCGAGGTCGAAGTCCTCTTTGGTGTGGTCGGCGAGCATTACTCCTGATTTGGATGTCTGGGCGTTGTTGACCAGAGTGTCTATCCTTCCGAATGTCTCTACCGTCTTTTCTACGACATTCTTTATCGCCTGCTCATCAGCTCCGTCAGCGACGACAGCAAGAACGCGTACTCCATATTTCTCCTCAAGTTCATTTTTCGCGTCAATGAGCCTTGATTCTGTCCTTCCTGTAAGTACAAGGTCGGAGCCTTCCATCGCGAAGGCACGGGCAATGCCGAATCCTATTCCTTTGCCGCCTCCTGTGATGACGGTGACTTTGTTTTCCAATCTTTTCATAACACAATGCTTAAACCAGTATTTTCTTCTCCGGATTTTCCGGCGAATCTTCCTCCGTATCAGAACAGGCCGTAAAGCCTGGCGTCTATCTTGTCGGTAATGTAGGAGAAATCTTCCGGACGGTTCTCGAAGTCAAGGTCGTCCGCCTCTATTGTGAGCACCTGTCCTTTGTATTCTCCTATCCATTGCTCGTAGCGCAGATTCAGGCCGGTGAGGTATTCAATACTTATGCCTTTTTCGTATTCGCGTCCACGCTTCTGTATCTGTCCCACAAGATGGGGTATGGATGACTTCAGGTAAATGAGAAGGTCCGGAGCCTTGACCAGAGACATCATCAGGTCGAAAAGGTCCATATATGTGCTGTAGTCCCTGTCCGTAAGATTTCCCATAGCCTTGTTGTTGGCCACGAAGATGTGCACTCCTTCAAATATTGTCCTGTCCTGGATGATTGTCTTGTCAGAATTCGCTATTTCAAGGACATCTTTGAAACGCTGTGTCAGAAAGTATGTTTCAAGATTGAAAGACCATCTCTGTATGTCCTTGTAGTAGTCTTCAAGATATGGATTGTAGCTTACCGCCTCGAACTTTGGTGTCCATCCGTAATGCTCCGCGAGCATTCTGGTCAAAGTGGTCTTGCCGCATCCTATATTGCCAGCTATTCCTATGTGCATATAAAATCTGTCTTGGGTTTTGTAGAACAAAAATAATGAATTTATGCTGAATAATTCTTATCTTTGTCTGATTTTGTGGGAAATTTATGCCGTGTGCGGCCCACATTGCAAACAAAGTTTAATACAAGAACAATGAAAACAGATCTTACAAAAATTCTGACAATTTCAGGACAGGGAGGATTGTTCCTCTATCTTTCCCAGGCAAGAACCGGAGCGATCGTTGAATCTATAGTTGACAAGAAAAGAAGCTGCTTCGGGCTGAGCAGCAAGATGACGGCTCTGGAAGACATTTCAATATATACTGAAGATGAGGAAGTAAAGCTGAAGGACGTGTTCCTGAAGATGAAGGATGTGCTTGGAGAAGCTGATGCACCTTCTTCAAAATCTTCAGCGGATGATCTTAAGGCCCTGTTTGAGAAAGCCCTTCCTGACTACGACCGTGACAGGTTCTATGTGTCGCATATGAAAAAGGTTGTGGACTGGTACAACTGTCTGAAGAATTACGCTTCTCTTGATTTCACGAATCCTGAGGAAGAGAAAGCCGCTCAGGAGTAAATCAAACTGTCGCTGATGGGAAAAAGCATAAGGGCAATAACTATGGGATGCTCCAAGAACCGTGTGGATACGGAGCATATCCTTTCGCAGCTTGACGGACACTACAGTATTCTGCAGGAGGCGGACGTTAGGGAATTTGTGGACTATGAACTGATAAACACATGCGGTTTCATAGGTGACGCCAAGCAGGAGTCCATAGAGACAATACTTGAGTCAGTGGAGCGCAAGAAAAGGGGAGAGACCGGAAAGGTTGTCGTTTTCGGATGCCTTTCGCAGAGATATGCCGCTGAAATGCCCGGACTTATTCCTGAGGTTGATGCCTGGTTCGGAGCTACGGACTTTGCTCCGCTTCTGAAATATTTAGGAGTTGAAGGCGACGGGCGTCCCGGCCGCCTTCTTACTACTCCTTCCCATTACGCATATCTGAAGATTTCTGAGGGATGTGACCGCAGATGTTCGTACTGCGCCATTCCGTTCATAAGGGGACGTCACCGTTCCGTGCCGATGGAAGACCTTGTGGCTGAGGCGCGTTCTCTTGCGGACAGGGGAGTGAAGGAACTGATCGTGATTGCCCAGGATACGACTTATTACGGCCTGGACCTTTACCGCCGCCGTGCTCTCGGGGAACTTCTCGGAAGGCTTTCCGAAATAGACGGGATAGAATGGATAAGGATACATTATTCCTATCCTGCTGATTTTCCTGAGGATGTGCTTGACCAGATGGCGGACAATCCAAAAGTCTGCCGTTATATGGATATTCCGCTTCAGCATATTGCGGACAAGGTGCTGGACAATATGCACAGGAATGTGGACGGTGCGTGGACAAGGGCTTTGATCTCGAAGATGCGCGAACGCGTGCCTGGAGTCGTGCTCCGCACCACTATGATCGTCGGACACCCCGGAGAGGGCAAAAGGGAATTCGGTGAGCTGGTGGATTTTGTCAGGGATGCACGTTTTGAACGGCTCGGGGCATTTATGTATTCCGAAGAGGAAGGGACATACGGAGCTGAAAATTTCAAGGACAGTGTATCCGCCAAGGTCAAACAGCAGCGTCTTGATGAACTTATGACTATTCAGGGCGAAATTTCTCTTGAGTTCAACCGGTCGCGTGTCGGGACTGAAGTCAGAGTGATTGCAGACGACTATTCGGACGGCATCCTTGTGTGCAGAAGTGAATTTGAAAGTCCGGATGTGGATGGCGAGATTCTTGTAAGGTACGACTCGGCTCTGGCCGGTGATGTGGACCCGTATTCGCTTGTTGGTGAATTCCTGACAGTCAGGATAACCGGCGCGGATGAATACGACCTCGCGGCGGAGATAGTATCTTTATAATATTATGATTATGAAAAAATTGATTTACGGAGTTCTTCTCCTTTCTTTTGCTGCAGTGTCCTGTTCTCCGCTTACTTTCAATATGAGCGTTGATATGCGCACTCCTTCGAAGTCGGGACTTTCCTTGGGCAACAAAAACTTGTCGGTGATATATCTCGACAAAGGGGAAAGCCGTGATTCAATTTTCATTTCATCTGTGGCTGAGGGATTTGCCCAGTCACTCGAAAAAGATTATTTTTCAGGAGAACAGGCCATCGGAATATATCGTGTCTCTCAGGGAAAAGATGCTGATTATGCTTCAAAGGACAGTCTTGTCAACCTGCTTGTGGAGACCGGAAGCGATGTGGCATTTGTCTTTGACCTTGTGGATATGGGGGAGACATCCTTGACAAAGGAAGTCAGGGTTGCGGCTCCGACTTCCGCGGACAGTATGTATGTCGCTGAGGCTTCAACTCCTTTTACCGTAAAGCTGTATTCATACGATGCAATGAATGCCAAGGATACAGTCGTTACCTTTACAGGGAAGAGCTCTGCGAGGACTTCTGTCTATACAAGCGGATCGGAAACGGAAGACGCGCTTATGGCAAAGGCCGTAGATACTATGTCTGAAGCCGGATTGGCTACAGGTGTACAAAGTTCCAATATATTTCTTTCTACCTGGAAGCAGTCACGTTTCACTTTCTATTATTATGATGCCGACATCTGGTATAAGGCTTCCCAGGCGGCTTATGACTATGACTGGAAGACGGCTATAGACGTATGGATGTCTCTTATGGATACCAAGGATCTGCGCAAACGCTCGTGCATAGAATACAATCTGGCGGTGACATTCTATATCCTGGGCCAGAAGTCCATTGCATCACAGTGGCTTGACCGCTCTGATGCCGATTATATGCTTCCTGAATCCGCTTTTGTCCGAAGCCGTATCAACAGCCTTTGATGCTGACTGCCTGATGTTTGGAAAACATCAGGGGATGAGGGCACAGGGCCTTGTCTGTGGCATATCTATCTTTTGGGATTGTTGAGAATTACCAGTGCGCCGATGGTCCCGGGAATCCAGCCGGCTATGGTAAGCAGCAGGATTATAAGGACAGAACCGCATCCTTTGTCTATTACGGCCAGCGGCGGAAAAAGTATCGCAAGAATTACTCTCCAGAGTGACATAACAGTAGTGTCTTTATTGATGAAACGACAAACTTAATCTATTTTTCCTTTGCCTCCAAACTAAGGCTGGACTTTGAGTTTGCCGTCTTTGATTTCCATTTTTTCGATGAAGACCACGCGCTCATTGCCTGTAGCGGCAGTGCGTCCGTGATAGACGCAGTAAAGCTGTTTACCGTCACGTGACCAGGTGATGCTGTTGTGTCCGACTCCTGTAACCACGCCTCCGCGCTCTGTATCTTTTTCAAGAACCGGGTTGTCGGCGGATTTCACAAATGGTCCGAGAGGGGAGTCGGAAGTCGCATAGCCGACAGCATAATTTTCTCCTCCGAAGAAGTTTGCGGAATACATCATATAATATGTCCCGTCGCGCTCTATTATGAATGAACCTTCTGTCCATCTTCTGTTTACCTCTCCTGATGTGACTGACCTGCTTTCCCATTCGGCCTGCTTATCCGACATTTTGGACGGAGGACAGAGCAGAAGGACAGGTTCTCCGATGATTCCGCTGAAATCAGGTTTGATCTCAACTCCATATATCCAGCTTTCTTCAATTTCATCAAACATTCCTTTCTCACGTGCCCATTCTGCAACTTCACTCTCCACAGGATGTTTGTAGCAGCAGCGTGAGAAATAAAGGTAGCATCTTCCGTCTTTGTCAAAAAGCACATTCCCGTCTATTGCCGGATAACCCGGGGAGAAGAGAGGTCTGTCGCTTATTTCTTTGAAAGGGCCTGCCGGAGAGTCTGATACAGCTACTCCTATATGGAAGTTTTCACGTTCGTTATTTGGATTTTCTTTCCAGTCCGCGCTGAAAAACATATAGAACCTTCCGTCTTTCTCATATACTTCAGGAGCCCAGAAATTGGCTTTTGCCCACGATTCCGGTGTGTTTCCCTGATATACGGCTCCGAGATACTCCCAGTTCTTGAGATCATCAGACTTATAACATCCGAAGCCGTTCTTTACTCCTCCGGTCCCGTACATATAGTAATGCCCGTCTGAAGCAAGCAGAACGTATGGGTCGCCGAATTTTACATCAATCGGAGACGGGTGCAGACCTTTATTTGGTGAGCACGATGCAAAAAGGCACAAAATAATCGTAGACCAGGTGTAGAGAATCAGCTTCATAATATCTATCTTTTTTGTTTTTCCGGTCACAAAGATAGAAAAAAGATTATAGCAGTCGGATTTTTATCCGAAATTTCAGAATGTCCAGCCTTTTAGAGATATTTGTGATTAAAGAGGGAAAAATATACATTTGCGAAATGTAATTGTTTGTGACAATGGGAAGATTTATAGAATGTTGCTGCACAAGTGTTGATGAGGTGCTGGAGGCGATTGCCGGGGGAGCGTCACGTATTGAACTGTGCGAAAGACTGGAAGTAGGGGGAGTGACACCATCGGTGGAACTGATAGAAAAGGTTATGTCGGTCAGCACTCTGCCTGTCAATGTGCTGGTGCGTCCGCGTGGGGGTGACTTCTTCTTCAACGAAGAGGAAAGGTTGCAGATGATAGAAGATATAAATCTCTGCAAAAATCTCGGCGTCAATGGAGTCGTTATCGGTGCACTTGATGGCGACGGCAATATTGATGTTGATTTGATGCAGAGTCTTATGCTGGAGGCGAAACCGTTGTCCGTGACTTTCCACCGTGCGTTCGATTGCTGTGCAGATCCATACAGGTCCATAGAAGATGTGATTGCTCTCGGATGCGACAGACTTCTGACATCAGGTCTTGCCGCATCGGCTTATGAAGGACGCGAGCTCATCTCTGAACTGGTGGATATGGCCGGAGACAGAATAATAATAATGCCTGGAGCGGGAGTGCGCCCTTCAAATATTGCAGCCCTTTCACAAAGAACCCGTGCCCTGGAGTACCACGGATCGGCACACTCCGAGCACGGGATCACTGACCGTAAAGTTGTATCACAACTTGTTGATGACAGTCTTCAGCTGCTCTGAAAGAGACGTGTTGTAACCCTGTGAGTAATATACTACACGGCCGAAACTGTCGGCTATGATTACAACAGGGAGTCTTCCGGAATCAGGCTTGCATCCGTCATATATCATTTTCTGGACCTTGTCGTCAGGATCGGTTCCATAATTTACTGCATCTATTTCAGAAAGGTATCCCGATATCCTGCCGCAGCTGTCTTTGTTGTTCCCGAGTACGATCATACTGCGTCCCCAGGTATTGATGTCTTCAGCGGTTGCCGCAAGCTGCCTCAGGGCGTGGATTGAAGGCTCAGAGAAATCCTTTACCAGTGCAATTATGAAATATCCTCTTCCTGTGGTTGACAGGATTGATTTCTGCTCCTGCTGGTCTGCCGGCAGGTATAGCTGCTCCGCATCAATGTTTCCGATTACGGCTATATCTCCGTCATTATGTCTGAGTGAAAGCGGAACTGTCGCAAGCCTGTCTTTTTCGATATTGAAAAATTCAAGATGTGCGGCAACGCTTCCGTCAGCCATCCTTACTCCTGATGTCAGAAGGTAATAGCCTTCTTCTGCAGCGTAAGGAACTGAAAGATGCTCTTTCCATCCTGTTTCTGTGTTTTCATCAAATGACAATAGACTTGCAGAGCCGTCTTTGATGAGCGACAGAGTGAAATGTCTGTAGTACAGAGGGTTCTTTAGCCAGGAAACCGGATTGTATGATGCCTTTACGGTGCCGTATGATGCAGTTTTCGGAGTCTCTTCACTCCATTTGACATCTTTCCATCCTTTTCCGTCACGATATTGAGTCTTTCCTGTGACCTCGTCGATTCTGGATTCAAATCCTTTGCTCCTGCAGGCGGCTACAAAGAAAATATCCCTGGAACGGGAATCTGACATTCTTGATCGCCATACGGTTACAGGCGGGATTCTGATTCCTTGTGGATTGGAGTTGTCGTCGACAGTGATATTTGCACGTGTCCAGTCAAAGATCTCCTGAGGTGTCCGTGCCTCCAGTCCATTGCCGATTTCCTCGAAATATGGCAGCAGAGGCTCGTATGAAATCCGCGGGCAATCCCTGTATGGACTGAATTTCTTCCCTGTATGCGAGATGGCGTCCTCCAGAACATCAGCCCTGACGTCTGTCATATCCTTGATTGAAAGCGAGGACAGCAACGCTTCTGCATTTTTCCCTTTATGTGCCTTTCTGAATGCTTCTATTACCTTGTCATTGCCTTTTGGACGTGCATTTCTGATGGAGTCCTCGACGGCAAGACGCTTTGTGTTGTCTATGGTCTGCTGTTCTGTTGCCTTGGAAGGGATCGGATTCTCTGCCGGAGGAATTATGTCTATGTCTATTCCGAATTCTTCACCTTCAGTGTGGTCAAGAGTCATTTCTGTCATTTTTCCGGATACTTTGGCGACTCCGAATTTCCCGTCTTTGTATGCCCATACAAGCATATCTCCAAGACCTGTATCAAGAGAGGCGACGCCGTCTTCTCCTGACATTATCCTGGCCACAGTATAGAATTCTGCATAGTTGTAGATTTTGAATTCCACTTTTGCCCCTTTGACAGGGTGTCCCTGTTCATCAATGATTTTTACAGATGTCCGCCTTGTGGGGATATAACTCTTTATGACATTGATTTCTGTGAAAGAACGTGTTTTCCTTATGACATCTTCAGGCCCGTCATAGTCTCCGAATGCGAGCGTATGCAGAAGCATTGCCCTTGAAACCGGGGCGTTGAACCACGCGAGGTCAAGGACCGGCTCGGGTTCGCATGCTCCCATAAAATGCCAGTTCCCGTCCACGAACACTTCAACCCAGGCGTGGTTGTCGTCGGTATGCGCCCAACGTGGTGTGTAGACTTGCCTTGCCGGGATTCCGGCTGCCCGGAGTGCCGCTACGGCGAGGACAGACTCTTCTCCGCACCGTCCCTGTCCGGCAGCAATTGTTCCTGTCGGAGGCAAGGTCCTGGCATCAGTAGGGGTGTATGT
>VSOK01000035.1 GCA_009774765.1 Bacteroidales bacterium | reverse complement strand
CTGAATATATGCTGGAATTGTTTCATCGTTTTCTGTCTTTGTACATACAATCTGCAAATATAACAAATATAGCAAAAAGCTGAGCGCAGAATCAAGTTTACTTGGCCTATGCCGAGGCTCTGTTTAGATAGAAATCGTACCAAACATTGAATATTAAAATTATTTGATATAAATTTGCAACGCTTTTAATGAAATAACATTAACAATTTAAAAAGAATAGAAAATGGCTTACAAAATTTCAGAAGATTGCGTAGCGTGCGGAACTTGCATCGGCGAGTGTCCTCAGGGTGCTATTTCAGAGGGCGATATCTACAAGATTGATCCAGCTCTCTGCATTGACTGCGGTACTTGCGCTGATGTCTGCCCTATGGGTGCGATCTCGGCTGAGTAATAACAGTCTCTGTTAAATTAAAATCGGGGAAAGTTCATGAACTTTCCCCGATTTATTTTTGTATGTCTCCGGTCTTAGTTTTCCGGAGACATAATCACTTCAATGAAGTTGCCCTGTGCAAGCAATGCCTGGAGAACAGCCTTGATGTTCTCTGCATTGATTTCAGAGATAGCCTCTTCATACAGCTTGTCGTTGTCCTCTTTGTATCTTTCGTATGTCATCAGCTGATCAAGCCAATAGCTGTTGGTTATGCGGGACTCAGGAATTTTCTTTTTGAAATTCTCTATAGTCCTGGTAAGCTGCTCTTCTGTAGGACCTTCGTTCGCAAGTTTGACAAGTCCTTCTATGGCGAGCGCGCTCAGCTTCTCCACCTGCCCCGGGTTTGTCTGGAAATATACCTGTGCGACAACCCTTTCTACCGGCAACCTGCCTGCGCTGATGTTTGCAGAAGCTCCGTATGTGCCTCCCTCTTCCTCTCTGAGAGTGTCAACATAGATCATATCAAGGATATATGAGGCTGCGTCATACAGAACTTTGTTCTTTATGCTGAATGGAAGGTACGCGCTCCATACCTGAAGTACGGTATTCATAGGAGTCTGCATTTCTGCAGTGAAATGGTTTTCAATCTCTCCCTTCTGGATTTGCGGAGTATTGTCAAGCCAGGTCCTTGCCTTCTTGCCTTTCGGAAGTGAACCGATATATTTCTCTACCAGAGGTCTGAGTGTCGCGAGGTCTACGTTACCTACGACAAACAGGGTCGCTCCGGCCGCATCTTTGAAAAGTTCACGGTACACTTTCTCGATTGTGGCCAAAGAGGCTTTTTCCACAACTTCATCGGAAATCATTATATTTCTCGGGTTGTCCCCGTAGAATGTGTTTGAATATTCTTTCTGGAATATGAAGTCCGGCTGTTTTTCAAGGTTAGGAAGCACAGCTTTAATCTGTTCCATACCGATTTCAAACTCATCCTGGTCAAACCTCGGATCAACAAAATCAAGATACATCAGCTGGAATGCCGTCTCGATGTCCTTAGGCGAGCTTGCTGCTGTGATGCCGTGCGAAAGTGCGTTTACGGATTTGCGGACATTCACAGATTTGCCTGAAAGCATTTTTGACAGCTGTGTGCTGGAGAATTTTGATATTCCGGAATTCCTTTCAAAAAGGCTTATTACATTTTCTTCAAATGAAGGAAGGTCCTCGGTTGATATGAGAGTCTCTCCTCCGTCCATTCTCAATGTGAGGAGAACCTGATCTTTTTTGTACTCGGTAGGGAGTACGATTACTTTGACTCCGTTCTTGAGGATCCACTCTGTAGCACCGTATACGTATGCTGTCTCTTTCTTTATCTTTGAACCTTTGAGAGCTGAAGGGTCAAGCAGCGGCTCATTCACGCTTTCTTCAGCATTGGCCTCGATCTCCGAATTGGCCACCTCGTTGACAACTGCAAGAAGATCTGACTCTGTAGGGTGCACAAGTCCTTCTTTCTCCGGAGCTTTATATACGATTACCATATTGTTTTCAGGTACAATCCTGGATACAACCTGGTTGAGAAGCGGCGCGCTTATCTGTGAACAGATGCCCTTTGCCGCTTCATATTCTGCCTGAGGCTCCATATAAGGCTTGTTGTCAAAGAAATTGTCTATGTAGAGGTCGATGAAGTCGGCATTCTTTCTGCTGTCTGCACCTTCAACCTTTTTCTCATAATATCTGAGAATGTTGTCTTTGGCCCTTTGGACTTCAGCATCCGTAAAGCCGTATTTCTGCATCTTTGCCACTTCGGTAAGATATGCTTTGAGCGCACCGGTTGCTTCTCCGTCTTTGCAGGCCACTCCTCCCATTATGACTTCGCAGGTTTCGCACAGGTCGCCTATTCCAAGTTCCGCACCTATGAAAGGAGAGCCTGGCTTTGAAGTGATGTCGTTGAATCTTTCTGACATTATCAGAGAGATATAGGATTTTATCATATCCGTGAAGAAACCTATGTCAGTGCTGTTGAGCTCTTCCGGTGCTCTTTCTCCTTTCCATAGTACAGTGACCTGTGTCGAACTTGCCTCAGGGTCGGTAATGATTCCGATGACAGGCTCTTCATTGCCCGGGACAGGGTGTACGGCTTTTGGCTGAGGGTTTTCAGAAGCAGGTATGTCGCTGAACCTTTCTTTGAGCTTTGCCTCAATCTGGTCTACGTCGATATCTCCTACTACGATGACTGCCTGAAGGTCAGGGCGATACCAGGTGTGATAGAAGTTTGTAAGGCTTTCCGGCTTGAAACTTTCAAGGTTTTCCTGGCTTCCTATCAGTGTGCAGGTAGCATATTTCGAGTCCCCGTAGTAATAAGGGAGGGACTTCTCGTGCATTCTCCAGCTTGCCGTGTTCCTTGATCTTTTCTCTTCGATGATCACACCGCGCTCCTTGTCTATCTCAACTGGGTCGCAGGTTACGAAATGTGAATAGTCGTGCATTATCAGAAGGCAGGTGTCGATGATGCCCTCCCTGGATACAGGGATGTTGTTGAGCATATAAGTAGTCTGCTCTACGCCTGTAGCCGCATTGATGTTCCTTCCGAACTCGGCTCCTATTTTCTGGAGATATTCAAGCATTGTCTTTCCCGGGAGATTCTTTGTTCCGTTGAAACACATGTGCTCAAGGAAGTGTGCCAGACCGTCCTGGTCCGGAGTTTCCTGGATTGCTCCGACATTTGTAGCCAGATAGAACTCGGCACGTCCTGCCGGTTTGTCATTGTGCCGGATGTAGTAGGTAAGCCCGTTCTCAAGCTTGCCTGTTCTTACAGCCGGATCATTCGGAAGCTGGTTCTGTCCGAATGCAGCTGCTGCGGTGAAAAGCACCGCGAAAAACAATAAGATACGTTTCATAATTATAATTCAGTTATAATTTCAACTTCAGTTTGTCTTCAAGACAGGAGGACAATCGTATGATAATGCTCTACGCAAATCAAACAAAGTTATATATTATTAGCCGTAAATCCATAAAAAATCGTAACTTTGTTAATTGTCAGGGAGATATATCCGGATTGTAAACTATGATTTATGTTTGAGGATTCCAGGCTCAAGTTGTTCCATACAGTATGCAGGACCGGCAGTTTCACAAAGGCTGCACGGATTTTGTCCGTTACTCAACCCGCTGTCAGCCAAAACATAGCAGAGCTGGAACGTACTCTCGGCTTTTCTTTGTTTGAAAGGCGTTCAGGCAAGATTGAACTTACTCCTCAAGGTGAACTTTTCTCGCGGTATGCTGAAAACGTTTTGCAGTCCTATGATAATTTGAATACATTGTTCAATATAGGTGCCCCTGATTTGCCCGTAACATTGAGGGTGTTCGCTTCACCTCTGGTCACGGATTCCGTTCTCCAGCCGATTGTACATTCTTTCGGGATACTATATCCTTCAACCTGCGTGGAAATTGTCGACGAAATCAAAGATGCCGACGTCACCATAATATCAGAGATGGATAAAACAGAAGAAGCACACATTTCGTTCAATGTGCGCTTCTTCCCGGTGTCCCATCCTGCCGCTAAAATCATGCGGCTTATTTTGGAGTCGCTTTGATGCTATCTTCTTGTTCTTGTCTCTTTCAGCCAGCGGCTTAAAGATGCTTCTACTTCGTCGCGATAGCTTCCTATGGCATCCCTGCCGGTATATTTTTCTTTTGAGAATCCCCATCCGTGGCCACCGTCAGGGACACAGTGCATCTCCGCAGGTACTTTGTGGCTGACAAGGGCTTTATAGAACAGCAGACTGTTTTCTGCAGGGACGACAGTGTCGTCTGAACTCAGGACGATAAAGGTTTTTGGAGTGTCTGATGACACCTGCAGTTCGGTTGAATATTTCTTTTCAAGTGCATTGAATCTTTTCGTTGCCTTGTCCCACTCTTCCCAGGACTTTCCTTCTCTTGATGACCATATCGACTTGTTGCCTATGAGGTTATCGTGTGTCCCGTTGTGTGTGATGCCTTCCTTGAAAGTTATGACAGGATATACAAGGACTCCGAAGTCCGGTCTGGTGACAGGGTCCGTATACATAGTCAATACCGTGGATGCGAGATGGCCGCCTGCGGAGAAGCCCATTACGCCGATCTGACTGACATTCCATTCGGCAGCGTGCTCCCTGCAATAGCGGAAAGTGTTCTGTATGTCTGTCAGAGGCACCTCCCAGTGGCCGTTCGGCAGACGGTATTTCACAATGGCGACAGTTATACCCTGCTCAAGCATCCAGTCGGCGACATATATGCCTTCATTGTATGATGATACTATATGGTAGCTTCCTCCGGGGCAGACTATCACCATCTGTCCGTTTGGCTTTTTGGGGAAATAGAGGTCAAATCTGGCATTTGAATTTATATTTCCTATTTCTCCGCCCTGCAATATGAATTCCTTGCCTGTGAATCCGTTGTCGCAGGTCATCCGGAAACCTGCCGATGTTATTTTTGATGCTGTTATCGGGTCGATGTTGTCAACAAGCCTGTCCCCGTAAAGCAATACGGTTTCGTCCGGTCTGAGTCTGGTGCCGGGGAGATTTACGGTTTGTGCCATAATTGAGCTTGCGGCAACGGTGCAAAGTAATAGTAATACTGCTAATCTTTTCATTGTATTATGTCTGAATATTGGTTCCAACCGTGAAAATATCTGCACATATCTTACAAAGATAATTATTTTGCACTTATATTGTAGGGATTGACCGGATATTTATTGTCGGGAACAGGGGAGTGTGATACGGAATACAGTCTTGCCGGGATGGCTTTCATATAGTGTCATATTTCCGTTGTGGTTATGTATTATCTGACGGCATAGACTCAGTCCTATGCCTGTGCCGTCCTTTTTTGTCGTAAAGAACGGGATGAATATCTTGTTCTGCAGGTCCTCGGAAATGCCTGGGCCATTGTCTGTGATGTAGATTTGGATCCGATGGCCTCCTTTAATGTCATAGCTGTCGGTTTCTGTTGCCGTTCTTATTTCTATCTTTCCGTCTCTGGTGTCTGAGAGTGCCTGTATAGAGTTTTTCAGTATATTCAAGAAGACTTGTGATAGCTGTCCTTCATCTCCCTGTACATATATATCGTCTGTATGTAGGGCAAGTTGCATTATGATATTGCTGCTTTTCAGGTCTGCATCGATAAGAGTACGCAGATTGTGCAGAAATGCAGTCAATGAAAATGATTCTATGGATGGAGGAGGCAGATGTGAGAGATGCCGGAAAGAGTCCGTGAATTCCAGAAGTTTTTCGCTTTGTTCTTTTATTATATTCAGGCCGCGGCACGTCTTTTCGCTTGAACCCGGGTATGATGACAAGGTTTGTGACAGAGAAACGATCGGGGCTATTGTGTTCATTATTTCGTGGGTCAGAATATTGCTGAGGCTGTTCCAGGATTCACTTTCCTTGTTGTCGAGATCTTCTTTTATGTCTTTGACCGACAATATGCAGATTCTTTCTCCGCATATTCTTATCTGTCTTCTTGAAACGCTCAATTGTCCTTTGGCTTTTTCCAGAAGACGTTCTGCCTGGCTTTGATGTGAGAGCAGTTCGCTGCCCAGCAGTCTGAGCGCGGCTGTGTTTGCAAGAATGATATTTCCTGTAGGACCGCAGGCAATGAGACCGTCAGGAATTTCTTCTATAAGCTCCCGATAGAAATGCTCCTGGCTCAGATATTCTGTCTTTGATTTGTTGAGAAGTGAAATGATGCGGTTGAATGAGCGGCTCAGTTGGCGTTGTACCTGATCTCCTGTGTTCTCTGGAAAATATACCATATTGTCATTATCCTCTATGGCAGTCAGAAAAGTCAGCAGTTTTGTATTGAAACTATTCAGGTGTTCCGCAGCCTGCGCCGTAAGCATAAATGCGCAACCGATAAGAATAATTCCTGCTATAATGCCTGTACCTGATATTATCAGGAGCAATCCGGATATGGCAACAATGAGGATACCTGTTATGTTAAGCAATATGGTCCGGTACAGGTGTCTGTTGAATGCAGTATTCATTTGTTGAAACGCTTCAGTTTGTTGTACAATGTCTGCCTGCTTATTCCCAGGTCTGCCGCTGCGGCGGTGAGGTTGCCTCCGGTTCTGCTTATTGCGGATGAAATTGCCTGCTGCTCCATCTGGTCAAGGCTTTGGGACATAGTGCAGGTGTTTATATATGATGGCGTTATGAGCATAATGTCTTTGGGACGGATTATTCCATTTTCGCATAGTATGACAGCCTTTTCTATAGTATGCTGAAGCTCTCGTATATTGCCGGGCCAGCTGTATGACCGCAGTTTGTCAATTGTCTGATCTTGCATCCTTATGTCCTGTCGTCCATATTTGGCGGAATAACGTTTCATAAAAATGTCAATGAACAACAGAATGTCATCACCTCGTTCCCGTAGAGGAGGGATTTCAATATGAATGGTATTGATGCGGTAAAAAAGGTCCTCGCGGAAAAGTCCCTGTTTTACCATAGCAGGGATGTCTCTGTTTGTCGCTGATATCAGACGGATGTCTACAGGTACGGCTTTAGTGCTTCCTATTCTTGTTATTTTCCTGCTTTGCAGGGCAGACAGGAGTTTGCTCTGCAGGCAAATTGACAGATTGCCTATTTCATCCATAAAAAGAGTGCTTCCGTCCGCCGCTTCAAATTTTCCGGGACGGCTGTCATAAGCACCTGTGAACGATCCGCGTTCGTGTCCGAACAGTTCGCTTTCGAACAATGTTTCACTGACGGCTCCCATATCGACGTATTGCATCTGCTTTGAATTTCTTGTCGAAAGGCGATGTATTTCCCTGGCAAGCATTTCCTTGCCGGTCCCGTTTTCCCCGGTGATCAGTATGTCGGCATCTGTAGCGGATACTTTTGTCACAATCTTATATAATTCCAGCATAGCTTTGGAGTGTCCGATCAGCATCTGCGGCTCCAGAGTACTGACTGCAGCTTTCTTCGTGTCCTGATGTTTTGTGCCTTTGCTTTGAATATATGCCTCCCTGATTTTAGTTATGAAAGTATTGTTGTTCCACGGTTTCGTCTGGAAGTCGGCTGCTCCGTTTTTTAGGGCTTTTACGGCAAGATCTATATCTCCGTATGCCGTAAGCATTATTACAGGCATCGACGGACGTATTTCGCGTATGCGTTTCAACCAATAAAGGCCTTCATTCCCGTTGTTGAATCCTGAAGAAAAATTCATATCCAGCACTACTACGTCTATATGTGAATTGGAGATTGTATTAATGATACTTTGTGGATGTGCTGCCGTATGGATCGTACCGAATTCGTTTTCAAGCAGCATTTCCAGAGAAGCCAGCACACTCCGGTTATCGTCAACTATCAGAATAGTTCCGTTTTTCATTGTCCTGTATACATTAAATTGGAAGTAAAGGTATTTGTTTATAACTTTCTCTGCAAATAACTGTCAAATTATTGGACGTATGCTGTCGGGAAATTTTACGTGAAATGAATGTGTTCCCATTGGAATGTGTTGATAGATAATGTGTTGTTTGCCTGGTATGTCCTTTGCCTCCGGGAGCAGCACTAAGATGGCATAACCCGTAAGAAACAACTATATATTATGAATTATTTCAGGCGGATTTTCCGCAGCAGCCGCATCAAGTCTCCGCTGGCTATTCTGAATATCATCGGATTGTCAATTTGTATGGCCGGAGCTTTTCTTATTTTGATGTATGTATGGTCGGAGCTCAGCTATGATGCATTCAATTATGACAGTGACCGTATCTATCGCGTTGAAAGCCGTCTGTATGAAGGTGATGTGCTGACGGACCGGTGGGCGGTTACTACCTATGGTCACGGTCCTGCAATTGACCGCGAAATATCAGGGATAGAAAACTACGTGCGCGTTACTGCTCAGGATAGTGAACAGGAAGTCAGCTATATGGACATAAGTTTTATGGAGGACAGCTATTGTTATGCCGATCCGTCGTTTTTTGAGATTTTCAATTATCCTGTCATAATGGGCAATCCTTCGGGGCAGCTTGAACATCCCGGTACAGCCGTTCTTGCCAGAAGCGCGTGTTCCCGCTATTTCGGCAGTGATAATCCGATAGGCAAGGTGCTGACGTTCAAGACATCGTCTTCAGTACAATATTTTGAAGTCACAGGAATAATGGAGGATATGCCGGTCTGTTCGCATCTTCACTATGATTTCATACTTTCATATAGCACTATACCGAAAGAAATGCAGGAAATATGGTATATCCACGGTGTATATACTTATGTCAAGCTGGTTCCGGGAAAATCTCCTGATGAGGTGGAACGTGAATTTCTTGCGGTTTCGGATAAATATAGGACTGCAGCCCTTGAGTATAAATCCTGGGGAGTGGAGCTTGTGCCTTTGAGGGATATTCATCTGTCTCCTGAGAAAGCTTATGAGAATGAACAGAAAGGAAATATCGCATCAGTAGTAATATTGGCCATAATGGCTTTGACATTGCTTCTGATAGGCTGGTCAAATGCGTTGAATTTCAGTATAGCGGGTTTTTTGAGACGTGGGCGTGAATTTGGACTTCTCAAAGCATTCGGAGCATCCCGTCGTCAGATATTTCTGCAGGGTATAATTGAGGCCGGTGTGCTCAATTTATGTGCTGCCGTTCTTGCTTTCGGGTGGATAGAACTTATTTTGCCTGTTGTCTACGGTTGGACAGGCCAGTGTTTTGGAGATGATATTCTTGTACTTCCGTATTTCTGGGCTGCAGTGGCAGCTGTTATATTTTCCGGTACTCTTTTTACAGGTATCTACCCTTCATATATGATGCTTGATGTAAAGCCTTCGGAAATAATGCGCGGAAAGCTTCTGCACAGCAGACGTGGCAACAGTATCCGCAAATCTTTGATCGTGATTCAGTTTATAGTGTCATTTGTTATGCTTGCTGGTACGTTCGTCATTATTCAGCAGGTAAACTATATGAGGAGAGAGACGGCAAAAGATGATTATTCCGGAATACTCGTCATAAAATATCCTTCTTTTACTGGAAATATGTCACATAGGATTGAAAGTTTCACTGATAGACTTGAAGGTCATCCTGGTATAGAATCAGTGTCAGTGTCCAGTGCTGTTCCGGGTGTGGAAGTCGCAAATTATTTTTCCAATCGTCCTTATGGCAGCGAACCCTCCCAAGCAAAGCTGATACAGATGTTTGCTGTTGACTATGGATATATGTCTGCTTATATGCCGCATCTTTGTTGCGGACGCTTTTTTGAACGTGATTACGGAGGGGAGTCGAATAGTGTTGTGTTGAATGAGGAGGCAGTGAAAGTATTGGGGTATTCTTCTCCAGAGTCGGCTGTGGGACAATATATTGAGATGGAGGTGGCGTCTGAGCCGCTGAAGATAATCGGTGTTGTGGAAAATTATCACCAGCAGTCTATGTCCGTGTCCTACAGGCCAATAATATTTTTTTCCAAGGAACTTGTACCTTTTATTGCTACACCATATATTTCTGTTGTCATGGATGATGACGGATCAGCACCATCCGTCCCTGAGATAAAGAAGATATATATGGAATATTTTCCTGAATCGCTTTTTTCCTGTTTTCTGTTGGAAGATCTTCACAGGCATCTGTATAAATCCGATTCCGATTTCGGATGGATATTTGCTATGGCTGCTCTTTTGGCTGTTGTTGTATCCTGCCTGGGGCTTTGGGTCGTCGCATTGTTTTCTTCTCTTTCCCGCCTTAAGGAAGTGGGAATACGCAAAGTGTTAGGAGCATCTCCGTCAGGTCTGTTTGCTTATTTGACACGAGAATTGATGTTGCTTATCGTGCTCGCCTCCGTGATTGCTTTGCCTTTGTCTGTGTTTCTGATGGATTGCTGGCTTGGGACGTATGCTTTTCATATTTATCCTGCCTGGTGGACATATCCTTCCGCCTTTCTGATTCTGATATTGATTGCATTCTTGACTGTATTCAGGCAAGTATGGAATACAATGCGCCTCAAACCGATAACGATACTGAAATGTGAGTAAAATTATATTTAATATAGACTATAATGATAAATATAGAACATTTGACAAAAATCTTCTTTACGGAAGAGGTGCAGACCAAAGCCTTGAATGATATTTCACTGCATATAGATTATGGTGAGTTTGTCGCTATAATGGGACCTTCTGGATGCGGGAAATCGACTCTCCTCAATGTTTTGGGAACATTGGATTCTCCGACTTCGGGGACGTATACATTTGACGGTAAACGTCTTGATGTTATGACGGAATCACAGCTTTCTGCTTTCAGGAAAGGGAGGATAGGTTTTATATTTCAGAATTTCAACCTTATTGATGAACTGACTGTCTATGAAAATATTGAGCTGCCTTTGATGTATATGGATGTAAAACCGTCTTTGCGCAAGGAAAAGGTAGACAGGATACTGGATAAAGTGAATCTTTCACACCGGAAAAACCATTATCCTCAGCAATTGTCCGGAGGCCAGCAGCAGCGTGTTGCCGTAGCTCGTGCTGCCGTTGCGGATTGCCGGCTTTTGCTTGCAGACGAACCTACTGGAAACCTGGATTCCAGGAACGGGCTTGAAGTTATGGAACTTCTGCGTGATATGAACAGGGCAGGAACGACAGTGGTGATTGTTACGCACTCTCAACGTGATGCCGGATTTGCAGATCGTATTATCCGGCTTTTTGACGGGAAAGTGATTGCAGAAAATACGTATACAGATTTCTGATTTTCAGATAAGTATTATACAAAAAGCAGCCGGATGCTGAATGAACTGCATTCCGGCTGCTCTTTTATGTATGACAGTATATACTACTGTGCGAGGCGTTTGTAGGTGTTCAACCTTACCTTTGCAAATTCTTCTGTCTTCTGCAGAAGCTCTGCAGCCTGGTCAGGGAACATCTTGTAGAGGGATGCGAAACGCACCTCACCTTTCAGGAAGTCCTGGAACTTGCTCCAGTCAGGCTCCTTGCTGTCGAGTGAGAAAGGATTCTTTCCTTCCGCCTCGAGCATAGGATTGAACCTGTAGAGATGCCAGTAACCGCATTCTACTGCAAGTTTCTCCTCTTTCTGGCTGAGGCCCATTCCCGCTTTGAGACCGTGGTTGATACAAGGTGAGTAAGCTATGACGAGTGATGGTCCGTCGTATGCCTCCGCTTCTTTGATAGCGTTGAAGAACTGTGCAGGACTTGCGCCCATTGCAACCTGTGCGACATATACATAACCATAGCTCATAGCCATCATTCCGAGATCTTTCTTGCGGATTTTCTTGCCTGATGCAGCGAATTTCGCAATTGCTCCGACAGGAGTTGATTTGGATGACTGTCCACCGGTGTTCGAATATACTTCAGTGTCGAGAACGAGGATATTTACATTCTCTCCGGAAGCGAGAACGTGGTCAAGACCTCCGAATCCGATGTCGTAGCTCGCTCCGTCACCTCCGATGATCCACTGGCTGCGTGCAGGAATGAAATGTTTGTATTCAAGAAGAGCCTTGCAGGTATCGCATCCGCAGTTCTCCATAAGAGGAACGAGAGCGTCTGCAACTTCGCGTGTAGCTTTTGCATCGTTGCGGTTCTCAAGCCATTTGGTGAAGAGGGCCTTCATCTCGTCTGTACAGCATGTGCAGCTGAGTCCCTGCTCCATAAATTTGGCAACTGTGGCGCGTGCCCTGTCAGAACCTACCTTCATTCCGAGACCGAACTCGCAGAAATCCTCGAACAGTGAGTTCGCCCAAGCCGGACCGTGTCCCTGAGCGTTTGTGCAGTAAGGTGATGCAGGGAACGATGCACCGTAGATTGATGAACATCCTGTCGCATTGGCGATCATCATATGGTCACCGAACAGCTGTGTGATGGTCTTTACGTAAGGTGTCTCACCGCATCCTGCGCAAGCTCCGGAGAACTCGAACAGAGGCTGTGAGAACTGTGCGTTCTTCACATTCTGTGTCTTAGGCTGTACATTGTCCTTGTATCCTATGTGTGAATGCAGGTAGTCGAAGTTCGCCTGCTCCGCGTTCTGTGTCTCTGCAGGAAGCATGACAAGTGCTTTCTCTTTTGCCGGACATACATCTGCGCAGTTGCCGCATCCTGTACAGTCGGCAGGGGATACCTGCATAGTGAATGTGTATTCTTTGAATACTGCCTTGCCCTGCGCTTTCTTGATGGCTGCAGGAGCTGCGGCAGCCTCTTCAGCTGTCATAAGGAATGGACGGATCGCTGCGTGAGGACATACGAATGCACAAGTGTTGCACTGGATACAGTTTTCTGCTTTCCACTCAGGAATGTTCACTGCAATGCCGCGTTTCTCGTATGCTGCTGTGCCGTTAGGAATTGTGCCGTCTGCGATATCCTTGAATGCGCTTACGTGAAGCGTGTCTCCGCACTGTGCGTTCACTACGTCTGCGATTTCCCTTACGAATTCAGGAGCGAGCCTGTCCTTGTTCGGATTCTCGAATTTTGCAGTTATTTCTTTCCAGTCTGCCGGAACATTCACTTTTGTGTATTCTCCGCCTCTGTCTACGGCTGCATAGTTCATCTTTACGATGTTCTCGCCTTTCTTGCCGTAGCTCTTGTCGATTGCCTTCTTCATATATGCGACAGCATCCTCGTAAGGGATGATACCGGTGATCTTGAAAAATGCCGACTGGAGGATGGTGTTGGTTCTTCCTCCGAGACCGATCTCAGAAGCGATCTTTGTAGCGTTGATTATATAAAGCGAAACGTTTTTCTTGCCGATGATTGATTTCACGTTGTCCGGAATCCTCTTGATTGTCTCGGCTTCATCCCAGATGCTGTTGAGAAGGAGAGTTCCGTTTTCCTTGATACCTTTGAGAACATCGTATTTTGTGAGGTATGAAGGTACGTGGCAGGCAACGAAGTCAGGTGTTCCTACAAGGTAAGGAGCCTTGATTGGCGAGTCTCCGAAACGGAGGTGTGAACATGTGTATCCGCCTGATTTCTTTGAGTCATAGTCAAAGTATCCCTGACAGTATTTAGGTGTATGGTCACCGATGATCTTGATGGTGTTCTTGTTCGCTCCCACTGTACCGTCAGAGCCGAGTCCGTAGAATTTGCATTCTGTAGTTCCTGGTTTTACGATACTGATTTCCTCTTTTGCAGGGAGTGACTTGAATGTGACGTCATCTACGATACCGATTGTGAATCCGTCTTTAGGCTCAGCCAGTTCGAGGTTCTCATATACTGATACGATCTGTGCAGGAGTAGTGTCCTTTGATGAAAGACCGTAGCGTCCGCCGATTACGAGCGGTGCGTTCTCCTTGCCCTGGAAGAGTGTCTTGATGTCGAGGAACAGAGGCTCACCGAGTGCACCAGGCTCTTTTGTCCTGTCAAGGACAGCGATTCTCTTGACGGTCTTAGGAAGGACCTTCATGAAATATTTTGCGGAGAAAGGTCTGTAGAGGCGTACGATGAGGAGACCGTATTTCTTGCCCTGTGCGGAAAGATAGTCGATGGTCTCTTTGATTGTCTCGGTTACAGAACCCATAGCTATGATGATGTTTTCTGCATCAGCAGCTCCGTAGTAGTCGAATGGACGGTAGTCCCTTCCGGTAGCTTCGCTGATTTCTCCCATATATCTTGCAACGATATCAGGAACTGCATCATAATACTGGTTGCAAGCCTCGCGTGCCTGGAAATATACGTCGCCGTTCTGTGCTGTTCCCCTTGTTACAGGAGCGTCAGGGCTGAGGGCTTTGGCTCTGAATCTGGCCAGTGATTTGGTGCTGACCATATCCTTCAGCTTGTCTTCGTCGATCAGTTCTATTTTCTGGATTTCGTGTGATGTACGGAAACCGTCAAAGAAATGGAGGAACGGTATGCTTGATTTGATCGCTGAAAGATGGGCTACGGCAGCCATATCAAGTGCTTCCTGTACAGAAGCTGAAGCGAGCATTGCGAAACCTGTCTGGCGGCAGGCCATAACGTCCTGATGGTCTCCGAAGATTGAAAGAGCGTGGGATGCAAGGGCACGTGCTGAGACGTGGAACACAGTAGGGAGCATCTCTCCGGCAATCTTGTACATATTAGGGATCATAAGCAGCAGACCCTGTGATGCTGTAAATGTGGTTGTCAGGGCTCCAGCCTGGAGTGAACCGTGCACTGCACCGGCTGCACCTCCCTCACTTTGCATTTCGGTAACCTTTACTACCTCTCCGAAAAGATTTTTCTTTCCTTGAGCAGCCCATTCATCAACATATTCAGCCATTGTCGATGATGGGGTGATAGGGTAGATCGCTGCGTGCTCGCTGAAAAGATAAGCGATATGGGCGGCAGCGTAGTTACCGTCACAAGTGATAAATTTTTTCTCGTTTGCCATAATCGTTAAAATTTATGTGTATTGATTTTCTTTCTTTATAACTTATAATTTTTCATCCTGTTGTAGTCCCGTGTCCGAGCACGGTGCAACAGTCTTTGCAAATTTAGTTAAAAAAATGAAAGGATATGCTCTTTTGAATGAAAATATTATATAAAAAAAGAGCCGGCCGTTACCGGTCAGCTCTATGCCTGATTGTTTGTCAGATCGTTGTGATTCCTTCAACTTCAACCTCGTTTCCGGCAATCTTCTTGACAAGCCCCTGGAGTACAGTTCCGGGACCGATTTCCATAAAATATCCGGCTCCGTCGGCAACCATATTCTTGACGCTCTGAGTCCATCTTACCGGTGATGTCAGCTGGGTAAGAAGATTCTGCTTGATAGTGGCAGGATCTGTGGACGGAAGTGCTGTGACATTCTGGTATACAGGGCATACAGGTGTGTTGAACACGGCTTTCTCAATGCCTTCGGCCAGCTCCATACGTGCAGGCTCCATAAGAGGGGAGTGGAATGCACCTCCTACAGGGAGGACAAGTGCCCTTTTGGCTCCGGCAGCCTTCATCTTTTCGCATGCTTCATTGACTGCTTCGATTTCTCCGGAGATTACGATCTGTCCGTCGCAGTTGTAGTTTGCCGGAACGACTATACCGTTGCATGATGCGCAGATCTCTTCAACTTTTTCTGTCGGGAGCGCGATGATGGCGGCCATGGTTGAAGGCTTGATCTCGCAGGCTTTCTGCATTGCCCTCGCGCGGATCGATACGAGTTTCAATGCCTCCTCGAATTCCATTGCTCCTGCTGCTGCAAGCGCAGAGAACTCTCCCAATGAATGTCCTGCTACCATATCCGGATTGAAGCCTTCATAGCATTTGGCCAGCACTACAGAGTGGAGGAATATCGCAGGTTGGGTTACTTTGGTCTGTTTGAGGTCCTCGGGTGTGCCTGAGAACATAATGTCGGTGATTCTGAAACCGAGAATGTCGTTTGCTTTATCAAGCATTTCCTTTGCTGTGGCATTTGTGTCGTATAATTCTTTTGCCATACCGGGAAACTGTGAACCTTGTCCAGGAAAAACGTAAGCTTTTTTCATAAAATTCCTATTTTATTGTTTTATTCCGAATTCGGCCACAAAAGTACAAAAAACTGCTGACAGGCATTTAATTTTATGTCATAATTACGTATAATTGACATTAATGTGGCGAAATACGTAAAAAATGACTAAATTCGCAGCCGAAATTCTTGAAGCCTCCGTAGTTTAATGGATAGAATTTCAGATTCCGGTTCTGACGGTTGCGGTTCGATTCCGCACGGGGGTACAACTGAAACGCCTTGCAATCGTGTGATTGTCAGGCGTTTTTCTTTTATACTGAATCTCCTGCCTCACCCTGCTTCTGACCAAGAATATATCTCAGGAAGGGCTGTTACTGTCGCATATATTGCATTTGTTTATTAATTTCAAATGTCTGTAATATGTTGACATTCAAAGCGATGGTAATGCCTCACGAGCAGAAAAGCGACAAAACATTCAATCTGAAGATACAAGTAACCTATAAACGCAAGATTAGAAGAATATCAACAAGTATCTTCGTGAGGAAAACCGACCTCACAAAATCATATAAAATCAAGAACACTGAAATCCTCAGACAGGCGGATGACCTCATAAGAGAGTATCAGGAATCCTGCTCCAAATTTCAGATATAACTCCACGACTACACCATTGACGACATCCTCAATCTCCTTAAGGAAGAACGGACGAGAATCAAGAGTGTAGACTTCATCAGGTTCAGCAGGGAATGGGCGGAAGCGACCTCCTGCAAAGGTGTCAAGAACTATAAAACCGCCCTCAATTCCTTTGTCGCATATCTCGGCAAGGATGAACTTGACATCAACCAAATAACAATGAATATGCTGATTGGATTCAAGGACTATCTTGTGAAGAAACGGGAGGCACAGGTGGAACTGATGCGCAGGCAAGGGAAACGGATACCCTCCAACAGAATGGTATCGCTGTATCTCGGAAGCATACGCCACCTTTTCAATTTGGCCAGAAGGCAATACAATGACTATGACAAGGGCATTGTGCTTGTCAGGAACTCTCCCTTTGAAAACTTTGATGTACCGAAGCAGGAAATTACCCGTAAGCGTGCACTGGAAGCCGACATCATCCGAAAGGTCGTTGCACTGCCATATAAACTCAAAGCCAACGGGGAGGAGCGGACTTGCGTCTACAATCTTGCAAAGGATTGTTTCATACTCTCGTTCTGTCTAATCGGGATGAACTCTGCCGACCTTTACAGTGCGATGGAAATAAGGGACGGAATGATTGTCTATGAACGCAGGAAGACCACGGACCGCAGGAGTGACAAAGCACTTATGAAAGTCCGCATTCTTCCACAGGTTGAGTCTCTTGTTGAAAAGCATCTTGACCGCACGGGCAAACGGATATTCGGGTTCTATCGTTCGTATTCAAGTGCGACCAATTTCAACAGAGCCATAAACAACGGCCTGAAAGAAATCGGTAAAGTCCTTGGTATAGATGACCTTGAATATTATGCTGCGCGCCATTCTTGGGCTACATTGGCTGTAAATAAGGTTGGAATAGACAAATATACAGTCCACGCAGCACTGAACCACCTTGATGAATCTATGAAAGTGACAGATATTTATATAGAAAGGGACTTCGGTATAGAAAACAGGGCCAACGAGAAAGTTCTCAACTATGTTTTCGGGAATAACCCAATGTGATAAACGAAAAAGGACAGGGTATCGTGTGATACTCTGTCCTTTCTTACAACAAGATACTGCCTATTTCTTATGTTCGGGGAGTGCTTTTTGCGCCTCTTCCATTGCATCATAATCCATAGCGTATTTGTCAGCCGTGTCAGGTGTAAACTTGTCCTTATAAAGGATGTAATCGCTGTTCAGCGTGGCAACAATGCCTTTCTTTAGGACTTCATTAACCTTGCCTGCTCCCAAGAACACAATGTGGGTGGCAAGGATTCTCGGAGCGACACCAAGTTCTCCACATTCTTTCTCGAACCTCTTGCTGTCAAGAAGACGGTTGGCGACGTCCATATACTCGGACCAAAACTTCTCCTCGTCCGTGAACTCAGCCTTGATGAAGTTGTCAAGGCAGGTCCTCTTGACATCATTAGTTTTGGTCAATTGCGCATCGAACTTGCGCCTTGCCTTTCCGACTACACTCCATATGGTTGACGGCTTCTTGGCTGGTCTCATTTTCACTCCTGATTTTTCAGAAGCGTTTGACTTGACGGACTCGGTCGCAGCATTTGTCAGGAGTTCTGCGTTCTCAGAAATTTTAGAATTGCTCATAATTTTATAAAATTCTAAAGTTATACATCAGAGGTCTCTCGCCTTGCAAAGTCATTTAATGACACAGCAAAGATGGGGCGTCCGTCAAGTCCATATAGGTATAAACATTCAAACGGAGATTTATCCCCGTTAAATGTGATAAGGGCTGAACTCACGCTTCCTGTAAGCCGTCAAAAGACCTTTTAACGCATCTTCGTCATAGCGGAAGTTTTCATTTTCAGTCAGTTCCATCAGGTGAACGAGGCGTGAGATAAGCAGCACCTTGTTCATAGAATAGGATTTGGTCTGTCCCCCCTACAAGCACCCACTCGCCCTGTCTGTACTGATATTTTCCCTTGACATTCCTTGTCCTCCTTGTGGGGAGCTTGAGGACTATAAACAGCTCCTTGAAAAGGTTGTAGGCGTACCATATCCACAGGGACATTGATTTAGTTTCCAGTTCGTTCATCAGGACCTCGCTATAGTCCATATTTTTACCATTCTCCTTGAGGGTTTTCAAAATCAAACCGCGCAGGACACCGCAGGCAATAGAGCCTTTTACAGTCAGCTTCCCCTTTCCGCTGACCTTGAGTGAGAATTCCTTTGCATCTCCCAAATAAGTGTATATGTCATACAGTTGGTCTGCAAGATTAGGTGCGATTACGGGAGTGTTCTGACACCTCTGCTTGGTTACATAATAGATGAACGCAACGGCATACCAAAACATTTCAAGGTCAAGACCGTATTCCATAACCGTAACGCAGATGTCTTCATCAGAATAGAACTTTTCCCTTGTAAACGGAAGACCTTTCTCCACCTCGTCATAATGCATCATAAAAGGGTAGAACTCCTTTGCCTCACAATATGACAATGAGCCGTCCTCCTCGACATCGCAATCAGGAAAGGACTCCATTGCAAGAATATATGCATATCTGAACGGGGTTTCAAGTGGTGTACTCATACTATATGTCATTTAATGGTCAAAATTCCAATAAAGATAGCCATTATCTGCACCACGGCATTCAAAACATATCAGAAACCTGTAAAAATCATCGTTTTCACTGAAGTATAGGCTGAAAATGTATGTTTACGGTAAAGTTTAACGCGGAAATCATATAAAACAATTCATAAACAGACAAAACGGCAGCATAAATGTCCATTTCCATACACACAAATCCAATAAAAATTACCCATACGCATCCCTCCTCCATAAACCCCATAATCCTCCCTGCAATCAGCCCGAACAGCCCTCCGCAAGTCTCATATAACACCCTGATTCACAGAAGAAAACAATGTATTTTTATTTGGAGTTTCCATAAAAATTCACTATATTTACACTCGGATTCAGATGAGGCACTTCCGCCTGCATCACCACATTTTTCAAAGAACGGAATAATATCCGACAAGGAAAGACGGAGACATCTCCGGTCAACACAATCAAATCACAGGACAATGAAGAAATGACAGCACGGGGACGGCATTATGCTCCCGTTCACGGAAATGCTCCTGCTGCAGAGCAGGACATACGCCATCCTCACAAGGAAGTATGAAATCATACTCCCCGAAATGGAATGGAGGCACTGCATCCTGTTCGAGGAACAGGACGGACGGTAGAGAGGGGAAAACCGCAGGACAGGGATTCCCCTCCGTTTTGCCCGAAACTACCATATTTTTTCAGCAAGGAAACAGAATCTCCAATAGAATAGTCATCACGACTATATTTTTATAGACGGCAGGATGCCGATTCACATATTTGAAATCAAACAACGAATGAAAAATCAAACAAATGACGACTACAATGAAATGGGTGACATCACCCACATCGCCCCAGCAGAGGCAAAATATCTCCGTGACCTGATGTCCGAACTCCCTGCGAACTATGTGCTCAACAAGGGTATGACAGGCTGCGGTGCAACTACCGTGGCACTTGAACAGCCCTCCCCGACAATCATCGCGATGCCTTTCGTGGGACTGATACAGAACAAGACAGGTCAGGACAGGGACGGCAGACTTCTCGGGATATACGGTGATGGCGACAAGGGTCAGGAGATAGCTGAGTATATGAAATCACACTCACAAAGCCCGAAGATACTCACCACATACAATTCAGTACCGAAAGTGTGCAGCATACTCTCATCCCTCGGATATGACCCGTACAGCAGTTTCTTCCTCGTGATAGACGAATGACATCTTCTTTTCAATTCCTACCACTTCAGGAACGATGCCGTACGCAGCCTCCTCGAAACCGCATCGAAGTTCGGGAGAGTGACCTACATTTCAGCGACACCCATCGAACGGAAATACTGGCTCGAGGAGATGAAAGAGCTGCCCGAATACAGGATAGAATGACCCGATGCGGTACGGACCGACATCCACTCGCACAAGGTGAACAAGCCTCTCGTCTATATGGCACGCCTGTGCAAAATAAGAATAAAAAAGGGTCTTCAGAGAGACGAAAACGGGAACAGTCCCGACAACTACCACATATTCATCAACTCCGTGGATGACATCGGTGCGATAATCCGTACGGCAGGGCTTACCGCGGAGAACACGAAGGTCGTATGTTCACAGAGCGACACATCCAAGGCAACCAACCTGCGCAAGCTTCCCGAGGGTTTCGACATCGGGACTACCCTTGACCCTGTGAAGCCGATAAACTTCTACACCTCCACGGCATTCGAGGGTCAGGACATCTTCGACAGGGACGGTCAGGTGTTCATCGTGAGCAACCCGTGCAAGGCACACACGCTGGTGGACATATCGACATCGTTCATACAGATATGCGGACGGATAAGGGATGCAGCCCCTGACAGGTACATATCCCACATCTACGACACGACTGCATACACGGGCATCTCTCCCGAAGACTTCGAGACGAGCGCACGGAGAAAATACGAGGACGCGCGCAGGACTGCCGATGAAATCAACAGCCTTTCGGAGAGCACAAGGAAAAAGGCAATCAGGGGAATAGTGACAGAAGAACCGTATGTGACGGTAAGGGACGGGCTGCTTGTCCCCGACCGCAATATGATGAACTATGAAATCGTGAACTACAAGGTCGCAAACGGAATCTATACGGCGAAGTCAAATGTGCGCGATGCTATGGAGAGCGCAGGGCTGAAAGTGGGCAATGACGATTCATACACACAGTCCAAGGAGTTCAGGCTTATAGAAAAGAAGAAAGTGCCGTTCAGGGACCTGTTCGACATATATGCGAAGATTCGGGAGGAGACGGACGGGAAGATGATGTTCGCCTTGAGGCGAGACAGCAGGCTTGAACTGATTGAAGATATGAACCCTCTTGTCAGGGAGGCATACGAGAAACTGGGCAGGGACGAGGTCGTGAGGATGAAGTACCACCAGTCAAACATCAAGAAGAAGATCATTGCCATAAGTAACGGTAGCAGGCTGCCGAAGATACTGAAGATGATTGACGGCAGGCTGCCTATGCTGACAAGGATGCCTGTCGGCAAGGTCAAGGAGGAACTGCAGAAGATATATGATGCCCTCGGAATGGAGGCAAGGGCGAAGTCCACGGACATTGACCGGTGGTTCGTGACAAGGAGGGAGACACTGAAGAAAGACGGCAGGAGCGTGTCATACGTGACGCTGATGCAGAGGACCGCAATCATCAGGGACAACACAAAGGAGGATGAGGATTAGGGGCGGTTCTGCCTCCCGTCCTTGAAAGTCACCATATTTTCTTAGCAAGGAAATGAAACCTCTATATAAAAACATATATGCAACTATAAAAATATGGAAATCTGTACTTCCATATTTTTTGAGCGCGAAGTGAATTTCTCTATAAAGAAGCATATAATGCTCAAATAATTTGGAATGCCGGTCAAGTAAAAGGCATATAAATGACAGGGTGCGATTCCGGAAGATAGGGTTGCACCTTTTCTTTTTATATGGCATATAAGAGAGGTCCTATAATATTATAGACGGGATGGTTCTGAACCTTTCCTTTATTTGGATTGTGTGCGGAATAGGATTGGATTCATTTCCGGATTCTATCTTTATTTGGGATGTGCCCTCTTATAATAATAGGTATCTTGTTGTTTGGATTGGTGGGCAAATCTGATTGCAAATTGAATCGGATTCACCCCTCTGTCCTTTATATGCCCTGTACCGCAATCAAAAACAAAGATATGCTGCGTAAACGGCAGGAGTATCTCATAAGACACCCCCTCCCGTACTCCCATCGGGAAAGCGAAAGACATCCATCTCGTCATTTAAACTCAATGGGTTTCTCATCCGGAAATCAGGCAGCCAGCAAGAATACACTGAGACAACCCATATCCGCAACTTTAAATTGATATGTTATGACAGCGAAACAGATTGCGGACGATTGGGTCCTCTGCGGACAGAACCTCGTCATCGCGGAACTGATGCAGGAGGACGAGAGCCTGTATGACAGGATTGTAAACACCGAAGAACTGGAGGATGTGCTTGAATGGTGGCTTGTGACACCGTTCCTTGCGGATATGCTAAAGGAACACGGAGAAGTAATCCTTTCCGACTATGACTGCCACTGGTGGGGCAGGACGACAAGCGGACAGTCCATTTATATGGACTATGTGATACAGCGGATTGCGGAGAAGACAGGAGCATAGCAGAAAATTCAGGACTTCCGGCTTGGTTGAAGAATCAGGCCGGATGTCTTTTTATATGAACCATCTAACGAGAGAAGATTATGGACAGGATGAACTTCAAGCCTACATTGGCCATTATGGAGTATGAGGTGAAACTGCGTGAATGCGTTGGTCAGAGGGAGAAACTGAAACGCGAACTTGCAGAGCTGGAACAGAAGAAACGAGACATCTTTTGGGATGTAGAACACGCGATGCTTGAAACTGGCGTGAGGTATTACAGCACCTGCGCGGACTACTATGTCTGCAAGATAGAAAACGAGTATATCACGGCTGAAATAGAGAGGGAAAAGGAACAGGGGTTGCAGAATTAGAGAAAAGTTTCTTAAATTTGCCGACAGGACATTAAAGATTATCTGATTATGAAAACAGGAGATATTGCAAAGGCCTCTCCAAATATTACAGGTGAAGCCGATTGGATAGAGGGCGAGGTGATAGATGTGGAGAAGAATCCTTTTAAGGGCATAGTCATCTCCATTAAGGACAAGTTGGGCAGGATATTCTACGGAGAGGAAAAATATTTCCTGCCTGCGAAAATGTAATGGAGGCGGACTATGTTTGCTATTGCATTTGATATGGTCGTTTCAGACCTGCGTAAAAATTATGGCGAGCCTTATAACAATGCCTATTTTGAGATTCGGCTCACGCTTCGCAAATATGACTTCTTCAACACACAGGGAAGTGTCTATCTTACGGAAAAGAACGATATGGCAAATCTTTACAGAGCCATTGAAGCCTTAAAGAAGATAGACTGGTTCAGAAATTCTGTCCGTGACATCCGTGCATTCAGAGTTGAAGATTGGAGTGACTTTACTAATGTTGTAAAAGAGTAGGACAAAGAAAAATCCGGATGACCTCTCAAAAGCATATCGCCTTTGGGAGGTTTTCTGTTTATATGACTTGTGCCGGACATAATAAAGATAACCATAACTGATTATCATACGGTGTAATACCTCACAATATGAGTGCTGTCCGTTAAAGCGAATGAAATATTTTCTATATTTGCACTGTCTTTCGGGAGGAATCCCGTCAGGCATTACATATTGAAAGTGTTTTCGCACTGTCCTTTCAAGAAAATGTGGTAGTTTTCAAAGACAGAAGGACAACGAGTAGCACTCATTTCTTGTTGGATTATGGCAAGGGTAAAGTGTATCCTATCGGGTACGCCTGTTGACCATATCTATACGAGTGTGGGGTATTACATCGTTTATTTCTGTCAGGTTCTACCACAACCTTCTTGAAGATAAACGAAACAGCTCCACACTTTCTTTTTGTGTTACTTGATGCCGTCTTGGAGTTGGACAGAGAGGGAAAAGGATTGTACATTAATTATTTAACACATTAATTTTTATCTATTATGAAAAAGATTCTATTGTTTGCATTGCCATTGTTGGCGATGATTGCCGTGTCTTGCGAGAAAGACAGCAAAGAACTCTCGGGTGACGACATCATTGAGTTCAAGGACCCTAATTTCCTGAAAGTGTTGCTTAACGTGCAGGAGATTGAAATCTATGATGAAGAGACAGATGATTGGGTGCTTTATATGATGGATGTTGATGCCAACAAGGACGGAAAGATTTCTGTAAACGAGGCACAGAAAGTCAAAGGACTTATTTTGATCGATTATGAAACAGGTGAGTCATTCAACATAAAGGAAATGCCTGAAATAAAGTATTTCACGGCATTGACACATTTGTATTGCGGTGGCAATCAGCTTACTACTCTTGACTTGAGCAAGAATACAGCATTGACATATTTGTCTTGTGGTGGCAATCAGCTTACTACTCTTGATGTAAGCGGATGCACTGCATTGACACATTTGTATTGCGATGACAATCAGCTTACTACTCTTGACTTGAGTAAGAATATAGCGTTGACAGGTTTGGATTGCTCTGACAATCAGCTTACAAAAGTAATTCTGTCAGCTAATCATTCACTCAATAATTATACAATACAACACATCATAAATGAATACGGTAATATCATAGAATATAGATAACTGAAGTTTAATCAGCCCTCTGCAATCGTGGAGGGCTTAAATTGTTTAGATTATGGAAGAAGAAGTAAAAAAAGCAGTAAACTCATTCTGTACTATTTTTCCGATTGCTAAAGTCGGAGATTACAGTCATCCAACGGACACAAAAAGGTTATTAGAAATTGCTTATCAAGCATATATAGCAAACGATAATGTAACAACAGACGCCTTTGAAAAAGAATTGTCTTCGGTAAATCAAAGTACTGAAATAACTGTTATTCAAAGTTGTGCGAAAGATTGTTGTGAAATCATATCTAAAGCAAAATCAACAATTAAGTATCTTGATGAGATGGGGTACTTAATCAAATGATTAGCTAAGTTTAATATCATAGATAGCTTAAATGCTTACCTGCTCCGCTTCCCCGTGAGGTGGAGCAATTTTTATAATAAACTTAGACAACTTCAAATCCAACTTCAGGCTTCAAAAAACGGTATCTTTTGTTTGCTTTCCGATAGCAAAGGTATCATACTTTCTATGACAAGTCAAGGCTATATGAATGTCTGCGACAGCCTTGCCATAGTCATAGAAAGCACGCTCTTCTGTGGCCTATCGGAAAACAACCACAAGCCATAAATCAAATTATTCTGTAGGGCTGTGGGGCTTGATAGGGGAAGTGTGGGATAAGGTGGATGTGGAAATTTGCCGAAAGTTGTTAATAAAGACAATCACAGATATGCGGAATTTATATTGGAGTCAGTGCATAGCTTTACGAAGAATAAATGCGCATTCTAATGTTATAACTTTTTGTTTAACAATTAATTAAATATGAAATTATGAAAGAGAAGACATAAATTTGACACGATAGATTGTTTATTGATAGTTTATTAATTCATAATTAAATCATTATGTAAAATGCAATATATCAAGCAGTTCAGTTGGATAGAATTTCAGATTCCGGTTCTGACGGTTGCGGTTCGATTCCGCACGGGGGTACAAAATCTGAAGCGGCTCTTTTGGGTCGCTTCTTTCTTTCTTTCTTTATAAAATATTTGTTTTCAATGTTTTGTGTCTTTGTGACTGCATGCCGTTATACTTGTGTCTTGTCTGCTTTCCTGCCATATTTGATTGCTCGTTTTGCATTTGTCGGTAGAAAATTCGTACATTTTCCTGTAAATGTTGTATTCTTGTTGTATATTGGATGGACTTTTCTGAAATCAAATTCAATTTGAGCCATATTTTTTATACTAAATAATATCCACCTGTTTTCTGTGCTCCCCTAAATTCTATTAATCCTGATTTTACCAAAGAATTTAAGTGGCGTTTAGCAGTCGGAACACTTTTGCCTATTAATTCAGCAATCTTGGACGAATTAAGTCCCGGATATTGCTTGATGATATTTAGTACTTCTTGTTCTTTTGACTTTACAGTATCATTTACAGTATCATTTACAGTATCATTCTTGATGCTACCCCCTCTTTTAAATACAGCTGTAAACATTCCTTCAGTATGGAACTCCGGTTCGGGCAGATTCGCTTCTCTCATAGCTTCCTGCATACGCGGAATGCCGGATGCAACTCTTTCAACCAAGTGCATACGGGTAAATAAACCGAAGATTAGCGGGTTGCGTGTCATACTTTTATGCCCGAAATCTTGAGCCACAACAGGCAGAAGTCCTCCTGGATTGGAGATCTCTACCCGGTCGTCAAACATTTCTATCATAATACTTGCTCCTTGTTCATAATAGTCACGATGTGACAGGGCATTTATAATGGCTTCTTTGAATACTGTCAAAGGGATTTCCCAAATTTCCTCTCTTGGTCCTGTCCCTTCTATTTTATAGGTTACTTGCAGTTTACTTTCCAGCCAGGCCATAGCCTGCAAATATTGTTGGTATAGTGGACCGCCAAAGGTTTTATCATCTATGATATATACTTTGGTTGTTCCTTTGAAAAGTACACATCTTGTTACTGCGTGTGGAAACTTTCGTTCAGGTTGTTTGCCGAAGAACATCGCTGCGCCATTCTTTGCCGTACCATTTTCGGTAAATAGTTCCAAATTCTCAAATATTTGTTTGTCGGGTGTGGATGGATTTAGTTTGGCTTCTGTACGGAAATCCTGAATCATCTGCTTGTTTGCGTCCGTGCAGATATTGAACCAATGGCAGGGTATATGGTCGAAAAAGATTTTGTTGCACTTCTGAAAGAAGCTGCGCATTTCTTCGACTGTGCGAAGTTTTTGCGAGTTCGCTCCCTCACGCAGATAGATAGAACCGGAAAATATATAAGGTTTATCCTTGCCGGACGGAACATCAATTACCCAAATCGTTTTGTCTCCAATATTTACCGGATATAATTCACAGTGTAGTGCAGGAGATATTTCACTGATAGAACCTTGAATGGCAGAACGTTTGTCGTTCTCTAAATCAGTATCTACCACTTGCCCGTTATCATTTACTCCAATAAGCAAATATCCACCGTTCGCATTTGCGAATAGTCTTAAATATATTTGTAGTAGTCTTCTTCAGTATTGATGTTGCAATATTTTTCATATGCTTTCGCGTGATTGATTATATATCCGCTATATCCGACATATTTTAGAATCAACGAACTTATGAGAGTGTATAATTTGCCAGATGCATACATCATATAGTTGTTGATGTCACATGTCCCGGTCCTGGAGCTGTCATCCAGATGCGTGTTGCCATGCAGCAAGTCGTTCCTATGCTCGATAATGGCAATGTCCTGCGGTGTCAAACCGATGCCCAATTGTTCAAATGGAAGAATCAGTTTTTCAATATTTGTCAATTGCCTTATAGGTTTATTCAGTTCTGACAACCGTCTTCTAAGTTTCAGAATATCATCGTCTGATTCGAATTCTGCATAGTGTGAATCAATTATACCGTACAGCTCTTTCAAGATTTTTTTGAATAATTCCTTGTTGTTGACCGGCTTTTTTCCTTCCGCTATAGGAGCGCATACTATTTTTGAAAGAGCTTCCAAAACAACCGCATATATACTCGGTGTCAATAGCAAGGAACGGGCGTTCTCGCTTTCAAGCATCATTGTAATGGCAGATGAAAAACGCTCATTGGAATAAATCAGTGACACAAGATTTGAAAAACACTTTGCAGGCATAACAGTCAATTTGCCTGAATAATTTTCAGCGGATGTTATGAAGCTATATGGATTTGTATTTATCGGACAATAGTATGATTTCATCGCCGGTCTGACATGATTGGTGTAATAATATTCTTTGTCGCTTGAGAAGTAGAAGATTTCGCCACCAGGCATATACCCCATTACAAATCCCAACGCTTGTTGAATCGCATAGCAATAATTGCAAAAATCATCAAAGGACATATCCTGAAAAGCCTCTATGACATAGTATCCTTCGTTTTTGTGCTTTATTTGCAATACATCAAATTGAAGGTCTTCAATATTTATACGGACACACTGATGATTATATGTGTGCTCAGAATCGCTATACCTTATCGTTTCCAACTGGAAACGATAAGTGTTCAGCATTGACGGACTTGTTGGTATGAAACATCGGAATCGCGAGATCTGACCAGGTAAAAATTGACCTTTCCTCAAATCTTGGATCGAACATAAAGTGTTGGAAAAAACGCCATCTTTTTCAGTTTTTGTACTTCTCCCATTCACATATAAAGTTGTGAAGATACGTTGTCCTGCCTCTGTTTCTATTATGATGTCCTCAATACTGTCTTTCCCAATACGGATAGGCAATCTTAAAAATAATTTATTTGTCTCTTTGAGTAAAAATCCTTTAGACAGAAACTTGTCCCCCTCAAATATGGAAACAGATTTTGATGTTGGATTCTCCCAATCGTTTATTATTTCCAGTTCGTAAGATAAATCCTTCTTGTTCTCGTTGTCGTTCTTCATAATGATCAAGGCTGTATTGTCCTGAAATAGGTTTACTGGATTGAACAATAAAACGTTATAGAAAAGTCATCCTGAATGGTGCAAATGTACCATATTTGAATGTCATAAGCAACAGGTTCATTATGCTTTGGTATTTGCTGCGTCTTCTGTCCTGTCGCTGTAGTAGTTCCTCCATTTCCTGTCAGGCGTACCATTCATCATCCTTGTCTCCACAGTAGGGAGAACATGCGGTCGTGGCCTGTGCGGAGGCACTCCTTCAGTTAAGAGATGCGCTCACGAAGATAGATCAGTTTTTATGGTAAACCTTTTTTTGGATGAGACAGACTGTTCTGTTCCAGATTGACATCTAAGAGCATTGGCAAGCACAGGTCATCACTCATCATACTGCTTTATAATAGCGTAGTCGGTACCTGAGGTTCCGAATACCTGGATTACAAGAAC